>CAZZZY010000005.1:0-29295 GCA_964658545.1 uncultured Acetobacteraceae bacterium
GATCTTCATAAGTTCTTGCCATTGAGCGTTATCAATTTTGTCTTTTACTGCATTAAATACAAGTATAAATAATTTTCTTTTATATTGGCTCAGATATTGAAATATTTAGTATTTTTAAATCAAATTCGCATTAAACTGTCCAATCCTCAATTAAAATACCGATAACTTCCATTAGAGACGCGAGTGGATGCGCCTCGTCTTCACCAACTTGATTGATGAGACAATCAAGGATCTCAACCAAGCGTTCATATTCCTCTTCGGTGTGAGGAACAAAGACGTTTTCGGCAATGGATGAGCAAGCAGTGATGGTTCTATCTAGGTTTAAGCTTTGCATTATTCCTCCCAAGTATTACACAATTTAACTACTGAATTGCTGAACAATTGTCTGTACAATTGCCAAAATAGAGCCGACATTATCCAAGTAATATCTTTGCTTATCAAGCAAAGCCACTTTTTGCGAAAGTTGAAGAAACTGCCAAACTTCTCCTGTTGTCACACATCCATACACAGGTATTTCCGCTTGTCCAGATGAACGGTTGAATAAATCCGCCGCCACCATTTGCGCGATGCACTGTCCTAACCCAGCTTCAACATCATTTTTCTTCGCTTCTACAACAGTGATAATTGGGCTACGCAACGGTGGTAAAGGTGGAGCCATTGCTAAAATAAAATCACATTCCCCAATCAAGCCCTGTGCAGGATCAACGTCAAGTCTTTGTCCAGAGAAAATAGCCAAGCTATCTTGGCTCAGATCCCGACAGGCCAGTAAAATCGGTACAATAATAAATTCGCTCCGAGCTTTTTCACTAATTAGAGATAATTGGGTTCGTTTTCCTAAAGTTTCATTTAACCATGCAGGAATAGCAAGAGGTACAAGCTTGGGAAACAGATCGGCTTCTTGGGTGGTGATTCCCAAAATAGCCGAAACTTTTTCTAGAGTAAAGTCGCTGTACGCCATAGTTTTGCACTGCTTTGAGTATATGACGTTTTTAATCATTAGCGAGAAGTTACAACCCAACAGTGATGTTGCTCAATACACTTGAGGGACAAAGAACTGCTCATTGCGGGGGGCGCGAACATAATTCTCAGCCACAGGTCTAGACGGAAGTTCTAAGGGAGGAGGTGTCATATCTTCGTAAGGAACTTTGCTTAATAAATGATGAATGCAGTTGAGCCGCGCCCGTCTTTTATCATCTGCTTCAATTGTAAACCAGGGGGCTTCTGGAATATTCGTGTACGCAAACATGGTATCTTTTGCTTTGGAGTATTCTACCCAGCGATCGCGTGATTCCAAATCCATTGGACTGAGTTTCCAACGCCTTGCTGGATCGTGACTGCGAGAGAGAAAGCGTTGCTCTTGTTCTTCATCGCTGACTGAGAACCAATATTTTATTAAAACAATGCCCGATCGCACCAGCATTCGTTCAAATTCTGGGCAAGATTGCATGAACTCTTGATATTCTGCTTCGGTACAAAAACCCATCACCCGTTCAACTCCGGCTCGATTGTACCAACTGCGATCGAAAAGGACAATTTCGCCTGCTGTGGGCAGATGTTGCACGTAACGTTGAAAATACCACTGAGTTTTCTCGCGATCCGAGGGAGTTCCCAGAGCAACTACACGACAGCCACGAGGATTGAGTGGATCGGCAATGCGTTTAATTACTCCTCCTTTGCCGGCTGCATCGCGCCCTTCAAAGATGACGACAACCCGATAGCCGACGTGCTTAATCCAGTATTGCATTTTGACTAGTTCAATCTGGAGTTGCTCTAGTTCGGTTTCAAAAGTCTTTTTAGGAATTTTCTTGGCAAAAGCTTCTGTGCTACCATCAAAAATCCGTTTTGATTTTTTAGATTTTTTCTTGTCTTTTGCCTTTTGTAGGTTTTTTATTAAATCTGTAGCGGGTTGAGCTAGATCATTATTTTGGTGGTTTGTAATTTCATCAATTGACATCGCAGTTACTCCATGCCATTGAATTGGCATAATTAGAGTTTATCTATCAAGTATATATTTTAAGGAACGCGGCGATCGATTTGCAATTCGCGCTTATCAACTTCCTCCAAATAGATAAAGCACTTACAGCCATATTTCTTGATTAATTCATCTTTCAACTGCTTGGAAAAGCCTGTTCTACCCGATAACCTGGAAAATCCACCCTAACTCGACAACATTTAAAGATTATCTGTGAAATGCACAAAAAGTAGTCTGTCATAGCGATGTCTGCGACGGGCTTCTCTACGAGACGCTCTTCCCGTTCGCCTACGCATGATGCGGAAACACAATCAACATACTCAGGTACGCTTTTATAGACTGCACAACCAACGAGAAATAGATGCGACTTGGTTCTCTTGGTTGAGGTTAGCAGCATTACTAAGAGTGCCATTTTCCAATTGATTCCAGATTTCGCCTGCCATTCTTTTGGCGATCGCTGATCCTACGAAGAAAGTAAGAGGTGAATGCCCTACTCTAGAAAATGCTTCACGTATACGATTTAGTGCTGCTTGTGCAGTTTTCCAATGCTCATCTGCGCCTGCGGGATCTATACCTCCTTTCAGTTCACCAAGGGCGATAACGTATGGTGCAACTACTTTTCTCCAGTGCAAGAGCCACAAAACCTGCACGAATTGCTTCATAAGTTGTTATCAGATCATCAATGGATTGAAGATGATTACGATAGGAACACATAGTAATTTGAGTTATGGCTTTTTCCACACATAAACGCACTTTCGTAATGGGTCGCGTCCATGATTTCCCATTTGCTGGCTACTGTTACCTTTATCACTTGGCAACACCAGGATATTTTCAATAACAAAACCTAGCTGTTCGGCGAAATCAGAGAGAATCATATCTACTGAAATGCTTGCACCTGCATAGCGAACATTGTCGTTAACCATGAATAAAAGTGCCCCTGCTTTAAGAACACGAAAACATTCTTGTATTACACACGCCATCTCATAAAAATATCCTCTGATCATTCTTGGTATGCCATTGTTATTCAATACACCCTTTGCTTTTTCATTATCTAGATATTTCAAGATAGACTGCAACAAATTCTGTGAATCAGCAATATTTAAGGCTGTTTTCCAGTCTGAGTTGATTGTCAATAAGTCTTTGGGGCGATTTTCAACTGTACAACTTAGCATTTCCTGACGAAGGTTAATTAACTCCTTTTCAGAAATACCAAGTAGAGCTAGTTCTAGTGCATAGGTGCGAGTATAGTCGTATCGATTGCAATAGGGTGGAGATGTGATAATTGCATCATATCCGCCATTGGCTAGGCGCGGCATAATCTCAAGACAAGATCCTCTAAAAAGATGAATTTTACCTTGAGAATTTTTAATTGGGAAAAGCTCAATTTGTTGTGTAGAAGGTAGTAAATCATCAATAATTTCACTTATTTTATTGGTGATCGCATTATCGAACTCTATAATTTCGCCTTTATTGAAAGGTTTTTTGCTCTGTCCACGACCGGAACGATAATCCCAACGGAGGTACTGTCCATCTTTACGTGTATAACTTATGGATTCTAAGATGCACAGTAAGACAAAGTTCAAAACTGCTTGGACTCTATGATTTTCTCCTTTACAAGCTTCAACATATTGCTCAATTGCATTTCTAGTTAGTTCAGGATAAGCTCCTTTTGTGATTCTCAATTCTGGCAAGTCTTTTTTCAGATCGCACTGCTTCCAAAGCTGTAACTTTGACCAATCTTTTATCCTCTCGAAATCTTCAGGAGTAAATTCAGAATCTAAAAGTTTTTTAGCATTAATGATTTGTTGACCAATGGGCAGTAATTCAATGCCGTCAGCATCAATCCCAGTTTCACTAGCAGCAAATAGCGCAGTTCCACTGCCTGCAAATGGGTCTAAAACTTTGCCTTTAGTAATTTTATATTGTTGCAATAAATATTCTATAAGAGATGCAGAAAAAGCTTCTTTATATTTATACCACCTATAGATAGGTCTAGTTTTATTAGCTTGAAAACTAACTATAGGTCGCGTCAATGAAGGATGAACCAAAAATTTATTCTGGAAGCGCTGATGCAGTTGCCTATCAAGGTTGTCAATTTCACCTAAATCATCACTTTCTACATTGGACACGGTATTGGAGACACTTACTAGGCTGACCACAGATGAATGTTCCTAGAGAATTGACTAGTCAAGTTAGTATAGTTCTAAATTTTAGGGTGTATATATATGATTAGCCCAAACTTTACAAAAAGTCACTGTGTCTATCTATATATTTCTACTTTAAGGTTTCACGCAACCAGAGACAAGCAACTTTTACAGGTTGGATTAGGCGCGATCGCAAAGATTTATTGACAATTCAATTTACCAATACGCACCGTAACCCAACACTTAAGCTTCAATAACCAAATCACTGTCGATTAATACTAATCAAGTCTGTTAAAATACTATCCAAGCTGCCGTTAACTTGAATGCGATCAATCTTCTCTGCAATCCTCTCTAATACTTCCAGTTCTTTTAAACGCAATGCCACGGGGTTATCCTCCATCACTTTAGCAGTGTTTAGCATACTGCGGGTAGCAGCAGTTTCTTCTCTACGTCTGACTACGTTGGCTTGAGCGGTTTTTTCTGCCTCCACTACCTTGCTCAAGATAGCCTTAATCTCACCAGGTAAAATAATATCTTTCACCCCTACAGAATCTACTTCAATTCCATAGTCTGCGGCTTTCTGACGAATGTATTCAGATATACTTCTATCAATTGCACCTTTATCTTCTAATAAACCATCTAAGTTGCGTTCGCCGACTGCACCACGTAAAGCAAACTGTAATTCTTTGTATAAGAACCCAGAAATATCTGATAACCCGTTTTTTGCCCTCAATGGATCTTGGATACGGAAGCCAGCCGTCAAGTTCAACCGCAGAGGTACTTTATCTTTAGAGAGGATATCTTGACCGGATACTTCCATATTTTGTAGTCGTAGGTCAATGGTTTCGGTGAGAAAAGAGCGGCCAAATAACCACCAAGCATATACCCCTGGCGATCGCTGTCCTTGAAACTCTTGATTAATGTATACTAATCCAACGTGCTGGGCGGGAACTTGGCAGATATGCAAACAGTTGCGACTGAGCAACTTTACTTCTGCGGAACCCTCAACCAACTCAGCCACTAATGCAGGTTGTAACTGAGCATCAGCGCTAATGTCAAGAATTTCCACTACAACACCTTGCCAAAATAACTTACGGCTGGTGGGTGGCAAAATAGAAATCACCTTACCTCGATACCGGACAATTGCAACTTGCGAAGTCAGTAGTTGCACTGCTTCACAGTAGGCAGCAATAAAGTCGGGATGTTTTTCAATGAGTACATCTTCGAGGGGAAAATCTGGGTTAGGAATAATTCGGCTGAGACTCCTGACTGTAACATCTCTATCTACCGACCAAAAAGCATACTCTCCTGGTTCTAGAGGTCGCACAAAATTGTTTTGCAGATATAGTAAACCAATCTCAGACTCGGAGATTTGGAACTTCTTCAATCCATTCAACGCAACTGAGCGCAATTGCTGCACAAAGGAATCAGGCAATTCCCAGCTTTCTTCCAAGTTGAATATATGAGACTCTAACTCAATAAAACCACGCCAAAAAGCAATCAATTTATTTGGTGCAACGCTTACCCAATTCTGACCGTAGCGGACTAAGGCAACTTGGTTGAATGCGGTTCTGATAATCAACAAATGTTCTTGTAGTTCGGCTTCGTGATTTCGCAAAAACAGTTCTAGGTTTTCAATCTGAGCTAGTGGCTGATTGAGATCATAAATTTTTACTTGCCAATGCTGACCAAAATATGTATGTGTACCGGGTTGCAAAATTTTCTTAAAGTCACTGCGGTGATATAAGATGCCGATTTCGTTAGGTTTGATATAAAATGTTTTCCACATAGTAATTTGCATAAATAATTTGTGTGATAGTTTAAGTAAGATAGGCGATACCTGCGACGGGCGTAGCCATCGCAACCAGCTAAGAAGATTTGATCAACACATTTATAACCTTGCTTGAACTCAAATACCACCTATGTCTCACAGCTTAAGTACTGGAGTAGACAGAATTCATCTTGAGGTTCTTAGGCTCTAAAAACCTGTAGACAGGCTAAAGGATTGGTTTTAGCTGCTTGTACTACTATATACTACAAAAGATTTATCGTAAATAAAAGGGTTTAAGACCAATACCTGTACAGGTAGCTCCAGTTTTAGTACTTCGACAAGCTCAGTAACCATCAGAGCGAGTCCGCGTACTCTTACAGAGAAGCAAGCTACGCGTAGCGTCTCGTAGAGAGCGTCATTTTGAATTTTGAATTGTTAATTACTCTGCCAGTGCAGGTTTTTACAGTTCCGATGCGGGCAAAAGCTTCTCCAAAGCTGGATTAAAATTGCTGTTACTTTTCCCAAACTGCTCAATGGCAATTTAGAAAAAGAGAACCGCGCTCAAATATGTCGCTCGCTTTGCCAATCCAGAGTCCCCAAAGGAAAAGCAGATGTAGGAAAACGAAGGTACATACTCAAGCTAGGAAGAGACACAGTTGCGCTAGCTCCTTTACTGTTATAAATACCTGCATGACAGAGTATGAAAAACGAAAAGTTTTTTGATTGGGGTTTTTCAACACCCAATACATCTGTTTAGCAGTGACGCTGCCTTGTCCCTAACAAGGTGCCCGTACCCAGGGCGAGGGTTTTTGGTGGAAAGTATAGGAATCGAACCTGTAACCAATCGGCGATACACCGACCGCTCTACCAAATGAGCTAACTTTCATAGTGAAATAGTTGAAAGCACTGGGCGGTATACACTATTACCAGAGGTTAGCGTACCAGTCGGGTATACAGAACCCAAACTACAGCTTTGTGATTTTGTTACTATCCCGGTTCAAATCTAACACAGGAAAAAAGTTAGAAGGGCTAGCACTGACTTTTCACGGCATCTGGAAAACCTCTCTCCTTGTAGGAGAGAGGCTTTCAATTCTCCCCATTCCCTCTTAGGGAAGAGGGGTTAGGTTTCGCGTTGGTTTTTCCACATAACGTGGAAAGTCAGGAGCTAGCAGGGTTATTTCATTCCCATCTAGCCCGCCTCAGAATGAATTCTGAGTCTAATAGCAAAAGTCGTCTAAAGACGACTGAGTAAAGGTTATAGTCCGTTAAAACGGACTTTAGCTATTAGCACTGAACTAAAGTTCAGGGCGGTTTATGTCTAGAACGAAATAGCCCTGGCTATTATTCTTTGCTGAGGTACACCTAAATCTTTTCTAACAAAAGTATGATATTCAGCTAAACCATGCGATCGCAAAAGAGCTAAATTATCAGTTTGCAATTTTTCTAGATTACTTTCAGCCGCCAATGGGGTAGTGGTTAGATTTTTGCTGTACATAGTGATAATCTACAAAAAGAAAACCGGATTGGGTACTGCGGACTGGAAACTGGGAAAGAGTTTTTTCCCGCCTTAAGTTGATACCCAAATTATCCCAGTGAAGAGTCCCCAATCCCCAGTTTAATCACTACCCCCCTATTACGGAAACTTTGCTAGTAATTTCGTGATAACTATCACAAGCGGTTGTCCTTTGAGTATTCCACATTGCGCTCTTGAAGTTTTCTGGATAATTTATTCTTTGGGAATCCCAAGATGCTCCCTCAAATCAACGTAAGGCGCTCTATTACTTTTACTTAAGGGCTGCCGCCAAGCCAAGAGATTATTTAGCGCTTGCACCCCATCTTCATTGGGTTTGAGAGTCAATATCAATTTTTCACAGCGTCCATTGACTTGATTGGCAGTGCAAATCACATTTTGTCCGTTCATTTTGCCGACAGTAATAAATCTCAAGTCTCTGTTGCGGCGGTAATTTTCCAAACGTTGACTTACGTCTTGACAACGCGTCAGTTTATTGTAGCCAGCGTCTCTAAAGTAATTGGAAGTCCAGCGAATCCAAGGCTCACTAACACCTCTAGGATTTGTGTACACTGTCACGGGTTTGTTTCCTGATGTGTCACAATAAAATCCTCGCCTACTTTCAGCTTGACTTGGCTGATTGATAGTTGCAGTCGCGCCGAGGGCGATCGCACTTGCAACCAAAACATTTGTCAATGATGTCAATTTCATGAGTATCTCTCAAGTATTGAGTAAAAAGTTTTTATTTGCCTTGCCTTTGGCACTCTCTCTACTAGAAGTAGGGAAATGATAAGAAGCAAAATCTTCTTATATCCCAATTGCTTGGGGTTTTAGGGGGTTTTTACTTGTATACATAATGAGCCGCAACCCACTTGCGACCATGATTTGTTTTTTCCCAATATCCACGAACCAACACTTTCTTTTTCGCTGGTGGTTTGTTTGCTATTATTTGAGCAGGTCTATTAATACCGTGAGGATTACCAATAACCTGTAATGCTGATGCTTGTGAAGGAATAGAAGTAACAGCAAATGGTAAAATAAGCGCTACACCAGCAAGAATTTGTTTGATATTCATCACTGAATCTCCTTTGGTAAACTGCATGATTAAAGTTCAATAAACTTTAATCTGTTTGATATCTCATATTTATAAGCATAGGAGTTAAAAAAGCTATACACTAGTGAGAAAAGTAACTATTTTAATCATTACTTAAGTAATCTCTGATGTCAGGGTTTTCAGGTTTGAATCACGAATTAACCTTATTCTGTCAATGCTATATACTGCTGAAGGGAAGAGAAAAATGGCTATGACGCTGATCAAATAAGCTTTATGGCTGAATGGCACTAAGAAAACCAGAAATACATATACTAAAATTTTTTTACTCTGCCAGTGCAGGTGTTTACAGTTTAGGTGTGGGCAAAAGCTTCTCCAAAGCTGGATTAAGATTGCTGTTACTTTTCAAAAGACTGCTCAATGGCAATCTACAAAAAAAGAACTGCGCTCAAATATGCCGTTCGATTTGCCAATCCAGAATCCCAAAGGAAAACTAGATGTAGGAACCGAAGGGACATACTCAAGTTAGGGAGAAATGCAGTTGCGCTTGCTCCTTGACTGTGGCTACCGAACATCACCCTTACGAGTAATGACCGACAGCAGAACACTTGCACCGCAGAGTTGAGAAAATGAGGGGTCTCGAATCTCTTGAGATCCGTACCATATTGGCTACCGTTTCAGGGTATTGTCTTTTAACCCGGACAGGGTTGGCTGAAAGTATAGGAATCGAACCTACAACACATCGATTATGAATCGATTGCTCTACCAGTGAGCTAACTTCCTGGGGTTTGATACGGGAGTCGAACCTGTGACGCATCGATTATGAGTCGATTGCTCTACCAACTGAGCTAATCAAACGATATAGTTTAAAGTACTCGGCGGTATACGCTTATATCAGAGATTGACGCACCAGTTAGGCATATAGAACCTAAACTATAGCCTTGTGACTTTTTTACTATCCCGCTTCAAATTTAGCATATAGAAATGTGTAGATGTAGCTTGTAGTAGCGATGGCTACGATGCGCTTATAACTTACGCATTTACTACATTTTCACGATTTTTTCTTGTGGCTCAGTCTGGGAAAGCTAGACCAGTCATGGGATCGCGGATATACAACCCTAACGTGAGACTACGCATTGCTTCATCCCAAATGGGTATTAATTGTTCTGCTTGATCTGCCCAATAATCGAATGTAATTAGGCACTGAACATTTGACCCCAAACCAATACAAGTCCGCGAAAAAGCTTCCCGTGGTTCTTCTTGAGTGTCAATAAACTTAATCTCTGTCCAGACAATTCTGGCTGTTTGGCGCTTAATAGTAATAACTTCTCCCTTGGCAATGACGTTACGACTGTCGTCATCCATAATTTTTTTCAAAGTAGATTTTAATGGAAACTGGCTCCAGTCATTGGGGGGTAGGCGATTAAAAGATACTTCTAGACAGCAATCTTCGTTAGGTGGTTTTTTATCCATGAACTTGAAAGATTTTTCTTGTGGCTCAAAAACCCAATTCTGGGGAACATTGAAACGAACAGCGCCCCGATCTGCGACAAAAATCTTGTAGCCTGATGGAGATTCCCAGCGATGGTCAGGTTTTAGTTCAAGAGTTTCCTTAATCCACTGAAGATTGCTTTTTTTACGCTTTGCCATAGTGTTTTTGTTCTCTCTGTTGAAGAGGGCGTAACCTATCGTAGATATCGCCGAAGTTGGGTAAGAGGCGATCGCTTACTTTGTTAATGTTATCAAATTCCTAGCGGGACTTTAACGGTTAATTTGTGACAATTGCAAACCGCAGATCCCCAACTTGTTTGAGAAATCGGGGATCTGAACAACGCAAGTTTTCACAAATCATGTAGGATTGCTATAGTATCAATAGTCTATTACAAGTCAATTTCTTTCTAAATTAAGTTTCACTGCCAAGTCAAATAATCTATCAATGTTTTGATTTGCTTGATCTAAACCAACTTCATCTAAATATAAGTCAATAGGCATGGGTAGATCACTTGCATAACGATTTGTTTCTGTCCAGTAAGTAATTGTTTTTACAGTCCGAAAGTCTGGATCGCAGTTTAGATACATTCTACCTATACCTGCTTTTTTATTAAAGCGTAGGCGGCTTTTGGGAATTGGTAGCCATAGGTAACATTGTAAATGATTGAGTTGCTCAAGCTTGGTAGACACAATAAACTTTAACTGACAGCAAGACTTGGTTCTACCACGTCCATAAAATATACTCTTAACTTCCTTAATTTCTCTGATACGGTGATCGGAACATAGCATTTTTTCTCTCAGCCTCAAAACCTCTGTTTTGGTTACAGGAGCAAGTTTATCCAAGAAATTTATTAACATTCTAGGTGGTAATTCAACCTGATTTGCAGGCATCAAGACTTCTTGAGTCTCTTGAATCTCAATAAAAGGAATTGGTTTGGATACAATAAGTTCTTTACGTCCTTCCAGATATAAATGCAAATAAAAATTATTGGTCTGACTGATAATTGAAAATCGGATAAATTCAAACTGCAATAAATTGTAGCGACGGTCAATAAAATTATGTTTATGAAAATCGGGAGCAATTGCAATTAAACGAATGGGCTGGCTATAGTCTATCAATTCTTTAAAAGGTTGCTCTAAGCTGAGACTGTGATAGTAGCGAGTAAGTTGATGGATGATGTAGCGATCTTCGCAATTTTTGAGTTCTAATACAGCCAGCTGATTGTTTTTTGTTTTAGCAAGAATATCACAATACTCTCCCTTAATGCTCAATTGGCGTTTAAGGGGAATCAAATCTAAAGTACTTTCTAGGCAATCCCAAATAAAATCTTCTAGCAGATATTCTTGTGCAAACATCCAACCTTGTTCAGTTTTCCTCAGCACACTCTTCAATCCTCTGAATCACTTTCATCTTCAATAAGTTCCATTCCCATTGCAATTGGATCAAAATTTTTACTAAATTTAGTTTTATGATTGTAATAAGAATATCGAATACTCACACTAGTAGATAATACTATATCTCGTAAGTCAGCATCTGAGAAATCTGCTCCTTCGGAGTAGAAATTCTTTAGCGTAGCTTTATGAAAATTAGTTCCACGAAAATTAGCTTGTTTCCATCTACCAGTTAAAGAAGATGAGCGAAAATTAGCTTCTGTAAAATTTGATGCTGTGAAATCAGCACAACCATAAAAGTCAAGAGATATATTTTGAAGTTTCGCCTGTATAAAGTCAGAACCTCGACAAGAGGAACTTTCTAAATTTGCTCCTCTTAAATCTGAATTGCTAAAGTTACATTGTTCAAGCCTAGATTTAGATAGATCGGCTCCTTGTAGATTACAATTACTAAGATCAGAGCCAGTTAAATCGACTTTGATATCTAGTGATCGAGCAAGTATAATAGCTGTGAGATTAGAACCCTTAAGAATAATTTCACGTAAATCAAGATATTTAATCTCTTTATCAATGATATTGACCGTCACTCCACGTAAGTCAGAAGCAGAAAAATTACGATGTCCCTCTGCATAAAGTCTGAGCAAAGCTTCAAGTGTTCTGACTGGTCGTGCAGGTTGCTGCTCTGAAAGCATGATAATAGGAGTAAGTTCTTCTGTCATAAATTTTAACTTTATTGCCCCTGTTATTTAGATAGTTATTCATTTAATTAGTGCAGTACGGTACGTTCTCGTATAGCACAATGCATTATATAGATTTTTATTCATAATAATGCAGATACAGCGCTTCCGGCTATTATGCAATATAGTTTTCTCCTTACCCCTCTCCTATCATCGCTTTCAGCTTTTAGGATGTACCTCATAGCTGCCGGAAGTGCTGTAACTTCTCGTTTATAACCGATAAGTCTTAAACAGTCGAGTACATTGTCCTTGCGATCGCCATCACTGGTTAATGCATACCCGTGATCGACATGAGGATAAACTTTCAAATCATATTTGTCAACTGAACGTTAAATCGGCGCTTAGAAACTGCGTCTACACAAAATTAGTGTTGTAAACAACTGCAAAATCTCCTAATTTAACGCCTGTAACCTTTCTAATATCTTTGTTTCGGCTGATTTTATACCAACTCATTTATTTTGACTGTTTTTCGATACCAATGGGCAAAGGAAACACCAGAGTGTTGCTCTGTTCAATAAAGGGAAATCGCTTACCCTTAAGCATGACTTTACTGCTGTGAGCAGATCAGATAAATTTCTAACTTTTGAATAGATGGCATCTCAAACTTCTGGGAGATCCCAAGGGTTTTTGATTTGTGCGACCTTACATAAAGTAAGCATAAAGACTCAAAAATAATAACCACAAGAAAAAACAATGCCTGATCAAAGTTTTAGAACAAACATTCCAGAAGTTGACCCAACAGAGATTGAAGATAATCGAACTGCGATCGCTAAGGAACATCGCTCATTCCTGGAAAAAGTTCAAGTCCAAGCCGGATTTGCAGACCCCTATGACGCAAGAGACTTTACCGAAGTTGTGTTTCGGGTGATGCGCGACTTAATGACCACAGAAGCGAGCGATCGCGTCGAAGCAGAACTGCATACAGAGGCTGTACCTACAGATGAAAAAGCACTCCAGTTTGAAGTAGCTGATTTGTGGAAAGACACCAATCCAATTGTGGGATTTTTGAGCCGGGTTCGTCCACCCTGGAAAGGGCCAGGTATCTTCAATATTGATTCCGATCGCTTCCTGTTCCGAGTTGCTAATGAAAGCGGAATGCCGCGATCGGTCGAGCGAGAGCAAGCGGTTAAAGCAGTGTTTTCTGCCACCAAAGACGAACTTTCTCAAGAGCGGATTCAGGAAATTGCTAGCTGGCTACCTGATTATGTCCGTCAACTTTGGGAGCAAGCTTAATTAAAGATATAGAAAAAATCAAGTCTGTTTGCGAGTAATTATCACAAACAGACTTTTTATATAATGGGTTTGATATGATTTGTGACAAAATAGTTTTGTTGCCCTACAACCAATGCAATCAGCTACGAAATATGATTTCTAACAAATATGCCTTATAGTCAGTTTACAACTATCAGTAAAGTTAAAGAAGCCTTCGGGTTAAAAACACAGGAAGGTGGGCGATTTATTCCTGCCACTGAAGCAATTGAAGCATCTCCAACACTGACGGCATATCTTGAAGAAAGTCTGCCACTCGCTTCTTCAGCAAGTGAAAAAGCGCGTTCCGAAGGAATTATTTACCCAGTATTATTAGAAGTTAGACGGATATTAAATCGCCAAATTAGCTTATTCTCTGGGGAAGATTTTACAGTTGATGAGGCAGTTGGACTGAATGGAATGTGTGATTTTCTTTTGAGTCGTTCGCCGGAAGTGCTAGAAATTGAAGCACCTGCAATTGTAATTTTGGAAGCAAAAAAAGCTGATTTAAGAACAGGGTTTGGACAATGTATTGCAGAAATGGTTGCCGCACAAAGATTCAACGTCGCT
The DNA here is from genome assembly GCA_964658545.1 of uncultured Acetobacteraceae bacterium. Classification (GTDB taxonomy): domain Bacteria; phylum Cyanobacteriota; class Cyanobacteriia; order Cyanobacteriales; family Nostocaceae; genus Nostoc. Next base: position 13,887 of record CAZZZY010000005.1, read on the forward strand.
AAAAATCGTCCAGTTGACGTAATCTATGGTTCTATTAGCAGTGGTACACAATGGCGATTCCTGAAGCTGGAAAATAATATAGTCACTATCGACTTGATGGATTATCCTCTCCCACCTGTAGAACAAATTCTCGGATTTTTAGTTTGGATGGTTCAAAACAGTTGATAGATGCGTAAGTGTAGCTCATCGTAGTATGACATCACAACTAAAATCTGTGACAAAATAGTTTTGTTGCCCTATACAATGCGATGCCTCCGGCGGGCTACGCCAACGCCTACGACCTATGATTTCTACTATCAAGCGCCGCTACAGTTTGGATGAATACCGCGCGATCGAAGAAAAAGCCGAAGGACGCAGCGAATATCGAGATGGAGAAATTGTACCCATAGCCGGAGGAACCCTCAAACACAGCCGCATCGGTGGCAATATTTTTGCCTTTCTGAAGTTTTTGCTACGCGATACTCAATTTGAGCCAATTAACAGCGATTTACGGCTGTGGATTCCCGAACATCGACGCGGAGTATATCCAGATGTGATGATTTTTGACGGTGAACCGCGATTAAATGCTGAACGTTTAGATGAAGTCTTGAATCCCACGCTGATTGTTGAAGTTCTATCTCCTTCCACCGCAGATTACGACCGACTCAGTAAATTTCGGATGTATCGCTCAATTGGGAGTTTTAGCGAATATTTATTAGTCGAGCAGGATGAACCTTTTGTGGAACGCTACAGTAAACAAGCCGAAGGTTGGTTGCTCAGTGATTTTAGCAGCTTAGAGGCATCTATTTCTTTAGATTCAGTTGCGATCGCATTATCGATGGCAGAAATTTATCGCGGCGTTGTTTTTGAGTAAAGTAGCTCTGGCTTTTTGCAACAAAGCACCCTACATTAAAGATGCGATCGCATTACGACTGGGGACACACATCAAATACAAGTATAGGTAGGGTGTGTTGTCGCGCAGCGCAACGCACCACATCAATCATGGGCATCCTATGTATCGTATCCCTCTGTAAAGGAAAATCTTTGAGGATTAACCATTGTGCATTTACTCGTCTGAGTCTAGCAGTTGAGCAAGTTGATGTGCAGCTGCGTGGGAATTAAGTGGCGACCAAATAGGGTAAGTTGCTCCTTGCTCTAATGATGGCTCTTCATCCCTAGATAACTCTGAAACTAGAAACTGCATAACTTTCAGTTTGTCTGCACGAGTTAAGTTTCGCAGGGTAGGAAATAGCTCTACGGCGTTCATAATTGTCATCCTGGAGATGAATCAACATTTCTATCTTTCCACAAATTTCCAGTTGTTGACCAAGTTTATGTGCAACTGCGTAGGAATTAAGGTTTATAAACCATTTCCATCTTCAACTTCTCAACCTCTAACCTCAAGTTGTCATTCTCCATCCTCAACTTAACATTCTCCTCTCTAATCAACTCAACTTCATTCCTCTTACTCAAAGCCTGATTAATCGCCAACTTCCGCATATCTAGTGAAAACCAGCGCTGATAAGTTTGGGTATGAACTTGTACACTATGCCCCAAATTATCCGCCGCCGCTTTGATTGGTATCCCCAAAATATGCGCCCGAATTGCCCAAGCATGGCGTAAATCATACGGTTTAAAATCTAATCCTATCTTGCGAAACCACCAACTAACTCGCTGTGTTAACGCTGTTATTTCTGCATGATTAGTGTTATCTTTTTTAGCGATCGCACTCCCCAACATCTCCAAATATTTAGGATTTCTCAAATCAAAATCCTCAACCCATTGCCTATGTAAAGGTAATGCTTCTCTCTCCCCAGTCTTAGAATTCTTATGAACCTTCCATGTCAAATCTGTATTTTCTTCACTCAACCACCAATCAATGTCAGGATTAATAAAAAGTTCCCTTGGACGTAAACCGAAAACTGCTAACATTCCATACGTCCAGCGCCAAAGTTGCCAACTATCTTGAACATTTTGATTAACTTGATTACCTCTGTTATTCAGATAATTTTCAAACTTGATAATTCCATCAGCTATTTCCGCATCTGTAGGGATATTGCGGGAATTATTCTCCGGCATTTGAGAATATTTAGATAAATCGATTTCGATTTTAAATGTCATGCAAAATGCCGATATAGCTCTAGCTGCATTATATTTAGCCCATTCTTTATCAATTTGTTCAATGGAACTTATCAAATTTTCAGCAGTTGCTAAATTTTTAGAATTCGTAAATCGCTTAGTTCGAGAAAAATAATAAAAGAAAGTATGTTCGCTTTTAGTAGTTCGTTTATGAGTTTTAAAATACTCTTCTTCAAATTGTTCGAGTAATTCTCCTATGGTCTTAAATTCTTTTTTAATTGCCTCATTACCTAAATACTTATCATTCCATTCAAAGTTTTTTCGCGCGATTAACTTCCCTAATTCATAGGCTTCTTCCTCAGCCGTCTTGAGTCCATCCAAGTTAGAGGGAATATTCAAACTGATATTGTATTGTTTTCTCCCAGTACCATTACTATCTTTGTCCCCAGGTTTAATTGGTAACGTCGCTCGTAATTGCAGACTTCCATTTGATTCTCTAATTGTCACTTTTGCCTTTGCAGACTTTAAACGCAGATTAACTTTCTCTAATTCTAGTAGTACTTTTGTTCTCATGTGTTCTTTTTGCTGCTGTGCTTGCAGAGATGAGCCAATAAAACTGCTATCGGTAGATGAAACAGGCTCTAAGTCTGCAAAAGCTTGTTGATATTTGTCTTTACCTCTGACAATTCAGATTATCTGGAAGACCTCTCTCTAAATCTCTCTCCTCTTAGGAGAGAGACTTTGAATTTTCCCCTTTCCCGCTTCGGGAAGGGGGTTAGGTTTTTCCAGATAACCTGAATTGTCAGGTCTTTACCTTGATTATGCATCGCTGTGTTTTTAGCCTATATTTAGGCTAAAAATAAATGTGTTATCAGCAAACAATGCTTATTGCTGACACTGTTTACTGCAAACATTAGGCTGTTGAAAAGAATTAAACCATCAAAAGGATTACTCCGGCCCTTATCACGGTTATGACGGCTTTGCCATCTTCGCACGTGACATGGACTTGGCACTCAACAGCCCAACCTGGGGATTAATTGGCGCTCCTTGGAATGAAAAGGCTCAGGCTAAGAAGGCTGAAGCTAAGGCTAAGGCTGCCGTTTAGGGAAATGGGAGAGAGAGATAAGTAAGGATAACCTGGGGCTAAAACCCCAGGGGGGAGTTGGGAATCCAAAATTCAAAATTAAAAGATTAAAAATTTATTTTGATTTTTGCATTTTGAATTTTGAATCATATTCCCAATTCCCACTCCCGCCTTAAATCTTCATTCCTCGATTAGTAAAGAATTCAGTAAGCTTGGAGATCCGAAAATGCCTCAGAATCCCGAAAAAATTCAAGATCACGTCGAGTTATTCCACCAACCGGAGTACCAACAGCTATTTGAAAACAAAAAGCAGTTTGAAAACGGTCACGAAGCCGAAGAAGTACAACGGGTTGCAGAATGGACAAAAGGTTGGGATTATCGTGAAAAGAACTTCGCTCGTGAAGCTTTAACCGTTAACCCAGCTAAAGGTTGTCAACCATTGGGAGCAATTTTTGCTGCTGTCGGTTTTGAAGGTACTCTACCTTTCGTTCAAGGTTCTCAAGGTTGCGTTGCTTACTTCCGCACCCACTTAACCCGTCACTACAAAGAGCCATTCTCTGGTGTATCTTCTTCAATGACTGAAGATGCAGCCGTGTTTGGTGGTCTGCAAAACATGATTGACGGGTTGGCGAACTCTTACCAACTGTACAAGCCCAAGATGATCGCTGTCTGCACCACCTGTATGGCAGAAGTAATTGGTGATGACTTACAGTCTTTCATCAACAACGCCAAGGAAGCTGGTTCAGTTCCTCAAGATTTCCCAGTACCCTACGCTCACACCCCTAGCTTTGTTGGCTCCCACATCACTGGTTACGACAACATGATGAAGGGAATTCTTTCTAACTTGACCGCAGGTCATAAGAAAGAAACCAGCAATGGTAAAATCAACTTCATCCCAGGTTTTGACACCTACGTAGGTAACAACCGCGAAATCAAGCGGATTGCTTCTTTGTTCGGCTTTGAATACACCATTTTAGCCGACAACAGCGACTACCTCGATTCACCAAACACAGGTGAATTCGATATGTATCCAGGTGGTACAAAGCTAGAAGATGCAGCAGATTCAATCAATGCGAAAGCGACGATCGCTCTGCAAGCACATTCTACCCTCAAAACCCGCGAGTACATCGAAAAAGAATGGAAGCAACCAACCTCAGTTTCCCGTCCTTGGGGTATTAAGGGTACTGATGAGTTCTTGATGAAACTCAGCGAATTGAGTGGTATCCCCATTCCTGAAGAATTGGAAATCGAACGCGGTCGTGCAGTTGATGCCATGACTGACTCTCACTCATGGATTCACGGCAAGCGCTTCGCTATCTATGGCGAACCAGATTTAGTATACAGCGTAGTTGGCTTTATGCTAGAAATGGGTGCTGAACCTGTGCATATCTTGGTTCACAACAGCAACGAAGTATTTGAAGCAGAAATCAAAGAATTGCTTGCTTCTAGCCCCTTCGGTCAACATGCAACTGTTTGGCCTGGTAAGGACTTGTGGCACATGCGATCGCTGCTGTTCACCGAACCAGTAGACTTCTTAGTTGGTAACACCTACGGTAAGTACCTGTGGCGCGACACCAAGATTCCCCTCGTGAGAATCGGCTACCCCATCATGGATCGCCACCACCTACACCGCTACGCCACCATTGGTTATCAAGGTGTGATCAACCTCCTCAACTGGACTGTAAACACCCTGTTTGAAGAAATCGATCGCAACACCAACATTCCTTCTAAGACAGATATTTCCTACGACTTGATTCGTTAGAAATTGTGTAGAAACACAACGTGTTAATTAAAGGGTAAAGAAGGGGAGTAGGGAGTAGGGAGTGGGGAAATATTTAAACCCAATGCCCGATGCCCAATACCCAATCCCCAACTCCCCTTTTTCTTGATAGCATTTACCCAAGGTATCTATATGGAAACCATCAATCACACTCACGAACACACTCATCCTCATCCTAATTACCATCCACCTAATCAGAAAAAACCAGGATGGTTCAACAATCTTCTTAATCCGTTGCGTCGTGTGGTGGATGAAATTCAGGTTAAAAATAATCGCATCGCTCATCTAATTTGCCAAACAATTCCTTGTTGTTGTCCCTTTGAGCGACAAATTAAATTATTTGGGAAGTCTATTGATATCCCACCACTATGTAAACTCAATCCTTTATATGACGAGTTTGTAGGATTGCGTTTCCGCGCTCTATCTTACCTCGCCGATGTATGTGGAGAGGATGTCACAAGATACATTTGTTAATTATTGGGAATTGGGCATTGGGAATTGGGCATCGGGCATTGGTCATTGGTCATTAGTTGTTAGTTATCCAAATGACAGATGACAAAGGACAATTAACAATTCAGTACGAGAAGAGAGATGAAAATCACCCAAGGTAAAATCAACGAGCTGCTGACTGAGACAGGATGCGAGCATAATCAGCACAAACAATCCGAAAAGAAAAACAAGTCTTGCACCCAACAGGCACAACCTGGCGCGGCTCAAGGGGGCTGCGCTTTTGATGGTGCAATGATTGCCCTAGTGCCGATCGCAGATGCTGCTCATTTAGTCCACGGGCCGATCGCTTGTGCTGGTAATTCCTGGGGCAGTCGTGGTAGTCTGTCGTCTGGCCCGCAACTCTACAAAATGGGCTTTACCACTGACTTGGGTGAAAATGATGTCATCTTCGGTGGCGAAAAGAAACTCTACAAAGCGATTCTGGAACTCAAAGAGCGCTACCAACCCGCAGCTGTATTCGTCTATGCCACTTGCGTTACAGCCTTAATTGGTGATGATATGGATGCTGTCTGCAAAGCTGCGGCTGAGAAAATTGGTATTCCTGTTATTCCCGTCATTGCCCCAGGATTCATTGGCAGTAAAAATCTGGGCAACCGTTTCGGTGGCGAAGCTTTGTTAGAATATGTTGTCGGAACAGCAGAACCGGAACATACAACGCCCTATGATATTAACTTAATCGGTGAATACAACATCGCCGGTGAAATGTGGGGAGTCACACCACTGTTAGAAAAATTAGGCATCCGTATTTTGTCTAAAATTACGGGCGATGCTCGCTACGATGAAATTCGCTACGCCCACCGTGCCAAGCTCAACGTCATGATCTGCTCACGAGCGCTGCTCAATATGGCCAGAAAGATGGAGGAGCGTTACAACATCCCCTACATTGAAGAGTCTTTTTACGGCATCGATGATATGAATCGCTGTCTGCGAAATATCGCTGCTAAATTAGGCGATCCTGATTTACAAGAACGCACAGAAAAGCTAATTGCAGAAGAAACGGCTGCTTTAGATTTGGCACTGGCTCCCTATCGCGCTCGACTCAAAGGTAAGCGGGTTGTTTTGTATACTGGTGGTGTTAAGAGTTGGTCAATTATCTCAGCGGCTAGAGACTTAGGCATTGAAGTTGTTGCTACCAGTACTCGGAAAAGTACTGAGGAAGATAAAGCCAAAATCAAGAAATTGATCGGCAACGATGGCATTATGTTGGAGAAGGGCAACGCTAAGGAATTGCTACAAGTGGTTAAAGACACTCGCGCAGATATGCTGATTGCTGGTGGACGTAACCAATACACCGCTTTGAAAGCTCGAATTCCTTTCCTTGATATTAACCAAGAACGTCACCATCCCTATGCAGGTTATGTGGGAATGATTGAAATGGCGCGGGAATTGTACGAAGCTTTGTATAGCCCGATTTGGGAACAAATACGCAAACCCGCTCCTTGGGAAGAAGAGGAGGTAGTTTAATGGCGATCGTTACCGTTTCCAATAAATCACTCACAGTTAATCCCCTCAAGCAAAGTCAAGCTTTGGGTGCAACCTTAGCTTTTTTGGGATTGAAGGGGACGATGCCCTTATTTCACGGTTCTCAAGGTTGTACTGCTTTCGCCAAAGTTGTCTTAGTGCGGCATTTCCGGGAAGCGATTCCCCTAGCTACAACGGCGATGACGGAAGTCACTACTATCTTGGGTGGTGAAGAGAATGTGGAAGAAGCAATTCTCACTCTGGTGGAAAAGGCTAACCCAGAAATTATTGGTTTATGTTCCACTGGGTTAACGGAAACTAGAGGCGATGACATTGAAGGATTTATTAAGGAAATCCGCGATCGCCATCCCGAATTAAATGATTTAGCGATCGTTTTTGCCCCCACCCCAGATTTTAAAGGGGCGTTGCAAGATGGCTTTGCTGCTGCTGTGGAAAGCATAGTTCAGGAAATCCCTCGCGCGGGTGAACTCAGAACTGAACAAGTCACAATTTTGGCGGGTTCTGCCTTCACACCAGGGGATGTCCAGGAAATCAAAGAGATGGTCACGTCCTTTGGATTAGTGCCGATCTTTGTACCTGACCTTGGCGCTTCTCTAGATGGACATTTAGAGGATACTTATAGTGCGGTTACAGTCAGTGGGACTACCTTAAAACAGCTCCGAGAAGTGGGTAGTTCTGCCTTTACCCTGGCATTGGGTGAAAGTATGCGGGGGGCAGCCAAAATATTGTCAGAACGGTTTGACACACCTTATGAGGTGTTTGGCGAACTAACTGGATTAGAACCAGTGGATGAATTTATCCAAGCATTGGCGATTCTGAGCGGTAATAGTGTACCCGAAAAATACCGCCGCCAACGTCGTCAGTTGCAAGATGCGATGTTAGACACCCACTTTTACTTCAGTGGAAAACGAGTTTCCCTAGCGTTGGAACCAGATTTACTGTGGTCAACAGTGCATTTCCTGCAATCGATGGGAGCGCAAATTCATGGGGCGGTGACAACTACGCGATCGCACCTCTTAGAAAAACTCCCGGTTAAAAGCATCACTATCGGCGATTTGGAAGACTTTGAGAGTCTAGCGGGCGGTTCTGATTTGCTGATTGGTAACTCGAATGTTGGTGCGATCGCTAAACGGCTCTCGATTCCTCTTTATCGTCTAGGATTGCCCATTTATGACCGCTTAGGTAATGGTCAATTTACCAAAGTTGGCTATCGAGGCACGATGGAACTTGTGTTTGGCATCGGCAACCTGTTTTTAGAGCAAGAAGAAGCGAGAGTTAAGCAGTTCCAAGAGTTAGGCATTGTGAGCGCAGAGTTTTGAATTAACACTTCAAAATTCAAAACTTTAGAGAGGAGAATTACGATGAAGATTGCCTTTACGACAAGTGACGGAGTTCATATTAATACTCATTTTGGAGGGTCAGAACGAATTGATGTTTATGAAATTTCAGATGAAAGATATCAATTTGTAGAAAGTCTCAAATTTAATTATGAAATCCAAGAGGAGAATAATGAGGGGAAACTCGCACCAAAAATTGAAGCATTAATTGACTGCACAATTATTTATGTTTTCGCAATTGGCGGGAGCGCAGCTGCTCGATTAATCAAGAAAGGTGTCACCCCAGTGAAGGCGCGATCGGAAGAGGACAAAATTAGTAAAGTGCTAAACAAACTAGTAAAAACCCTCAAAGGTAATCCTCCACCTTGGTTGCGTAAAGCTTTACAGCAAAAACCCACAAACTTTGCCGATGAAGTTGAAAATGAAGCAACAGTATGACCACAAATAATAGTGTTAACGGAACTGCTACAACAGAAGTCTTGAACTCACCTTTCCTGAAGGTATTAATCAAACAAATCCGTGGTCAAGACAGTTATGGAGTTTATCGTAGTTGGTCGGATGAGTTAATTCTCAAACCCTTTATTGTCACCAAACAAAAGAAACGGGAAATTTCCGTTGAGGGCGAAGTCGATCCGATCACTCAAGCCCGGATTATGGCATTTTTTCGGGCTGTAGCTGCTGGGATTGAACAAGAAACAGGTTTGATATCTCAGGTTGTGGTTGATTTGAGCCATGAAGGATTTGGCTGGGCACTAGTTTTTTCTGGTCGTCTCTTGCTAACTGTGAAAACCTTGCGAGATGCTCAACGCTTTGGCTTTGACTCGCTAGATAAATTAGCAGAAGAGGGAGAAAACTACGTCAAAAAAGGACTTGATTTGGCGAAGCGCTTTCCTGAAGTTGGCAAAATTTAACAATTTTAGATTTTGGATTTTGGATTCAAGTTTTAATCACTAGTTTCATAACTATTTGATTTCAACGATATCATCCAATCCCAATACTGCGTAGGTTTTGAATATTCGTAGTTGGGTTGAGTCACGAAACCCAACAAAACCCGCAAAATATTGGGTTTTGCATTGCCTCAACCCAACCTACGCATTTTTTTTAGGGTTAACTGAGCAGTATTGCATCCAATCCAAAATCTAAAATCTAAAATCCAAATCCAATGTGGAGTGGCTGATTGTGCAAGCGGAAGAAACGAGTATTGAGGAGCTACAAGGACAAATCAGACGGCTCAACAGCAAAGCAGGTCAAATGAAAATGGATCTGCATGATTTAGCTGAAGGTCTGCCGACAGATTACAAACAACTTATGGATGTTGCAGCCGCAACTTATGAAATCTATCGCCAGTTAGATGAACTTAAGCAACATCTGAAACAATTGGAGAATGCGAAATGACTGGAACAATTGATGAATTCAAGAAGCTTGTAGATGCAGAAGAATTTTTTCAATTCTTTAACCTGTCTTACGACTTAGAAGTTGTGAATGTAAATCGTCTACATATTCTGAAAAAGTTTTCTCAATACATCCAAGAAATTGATGATAATTCTCCTGACTTGAGTCAAGAAGAGAAACTAAATCAATATTCTTTAGCTTTGCAAAAAGCTTATCAGGTATTTATCGAATCGACACCTTACGAACAAAAGCTGTTCAAAGTGTTTAACGACAAGCCGAAAAATGTAGTCACACTGACAGAAATCACTTCTGATTAGGAGGTATAAATTGGTTAACCTAACGCCTACCGAATTAGAACGCTATCGTCGCCAAATGATGCTTCCGAATTTTGGCGAAACAGCACAGAAACGCTTGAAGTCAGCGACAGTTCTGGTGACAGGTGTGGGAGGATTAGGCGGTACGGCGGCGCTTTACTTAGCAGTAGCAGGCGTTGGGCGGCTAATCTTAGTCCGGGGTGGTGACTTACGGCTAGATGATATGAATCGTCAGGTTCTCATGACTGATGATTGGGTAGGTAAGCCAAGGGTATTCAAAGCTAAAGAAACTCTGGACGCGATTAATCCTGATGTCCAAGTGGAAATTGTTCATGATTACATCACCCCGGAAAATGTAGACTCGTTAGTGCAGTCGGCTGATATGGCTCTTGATTGCGCCCACAACTTTACAGAGCGCAATTTGTTAAATGAAGCCTGTGTGCGCTGGCGCAAGCCAATGGTGGAAGCCGCAATGGACGGGATGGAGGCTTACCTGACGACGATTATTCCTGGTGTGACTCCTTGTTTATCGTGTCTGTTTCCAGAAAAGCCTGATTGGGATCGGCGCGGCTTTTCCGTTCTAGGTGCTGTTTCTGGAACACTGGCTTGTCTAACGGCGTTGGAGGCGATCAAGTTGATCACCGGGTTTAGTCAGCCTCTACTGTCGCAATTGCTGACAATGGACTTGAATCGGATGGAATTTGCTAAACGCCGTTCTCACCGCGATCGCTCTTGTCCAGTATGCGGTAATAGTGCGCCTTGGAGACACGCGCCATCCAATTCGATGGAACCCACGGGGATTGCACAAAATAGTTAATTTTCATCCCCACCTGAAATCAGAACAACCAATCGCTAAAAATCAGGAGAACTGATGGCCGTTATTTTATCAGAAAAAGCAGAATTTCATCTGCGGGCATTCCTCAAAGGTTCTGCACCCGACGCTGATGGCGCAACTAAAGGTGTCCGCATCTCGGTAAAGGATGGTGGTTGCAGTGGTTATGAATATGCGATCGATATCACCAGCAAACCCCAACCAGATGATTTGGTAAGTCATCAAGGCAAAGTTGTAGTTTACGTTGATGCCAAAAGTGCGCCGTTATTAGACGGAGTTATTGTTGACTTTGTTGAGGGAGTGATGGAAAGCGGTTTTAAATTCATCAACCCCAATGCAACTGATACCTGCGGTTGTGGAAAGTCCTTCAAAACAGACGATGGTACGCCTACTGGTGTACCTTGCAGCTAACCTCATTCCGGTCTGATTGTAGAGGCTTTCTGTAGATGCACTCCGCAGAGTTTCAATGCCCTTGAGATAGCTTTTAGTTCGCTTTTGTATCCCTTATCCCTATAGAGAAGCTGACTAAACTTCGCATCTCCGTAAGAAGAACGGGAGCAAAAAGTAGGATAGGTTGCTCAAAAACTTCGGAAATTAAACCAACTGTATAACGTTTGAGGAGAATCGGAAAATGGCTTCCTACCAAGTTAGATTAATCAACAAAAAAGAAGACCTTGACACCACAATTGAAGTTGACGAAGAGACTACAATCTTAGACGCAGCAGAAGAAAATGGTATTGAATTGCCATTTTCATGTCATGCAGGTTCTTGCTCTAGCTGTGTTGGCAAGGTTGTCGAAGGTGAAATTAATCAAGAAGATCAAAACTTTCTAGATGACGATCAGGTTTCTAAAGGATTCGCTCTCCTTTGTGTAACTTATCCTCGTTCTAATTGCACAATTAAGACACATCAAGAAGCTTATCTCGTCTAAACTATTACTTTGGTTGCTACCTTTAGCGACCAAATAAAACATGAAGGGTGAAGGATGAAAATATATTTCATTCTTCCCTTCATAATTCCTAATTTAGAACTAAAATGTTTACCCACTACGTATTAAAAATTACATTGATCTCACTCCTTTCTTAATTAATTCCAGGAGTGAGGTCACTCAATTTATAGATAGGAATGAAATTTGGTATTAAAGATAGAGCCGCTTGCAAGAAAAGGCAAGTTGCCTATTTTTTACTCAACAGCAACTATCACATCTGATGATTTAATCACGGCATAAGCCTGCTTGCCTTCTACAAGTCCCAGCTTTTCTGCTGATGATTTTGTGATTATTGCCACTAACTCCACTCCTGGTGCAACTTCTAAAGTTACCTCAGTATTAACTGAACCAGGCACAACTTTTATTACACTACCTTTGATAGAATTACGAGCGCTAATTTCCATGTTTTGTCTGTTTTTTACTTATTTATACTTAAACAAGCTAGCAAATTTGGCTTGAAAAAGGAAATTATTTGAGATTTCTTAATAACTTATAAGAGTATAAAATATTAACCAGTACCAAACTCGATTTTATTAAACAGAAGATTCAACTGTAATTACTAATTCGTAATTCGTAATTAAACCGATAGTGCAGCGTAAAGCCTGCGGCATGGTAACTTTTAGAGCGAGTCCGCGTACTTATACGGAGAAGCGAGCTACGCTTTTAGCGTCTTTTATCACACAACGCTTATATCTATTAATTAAAAAGTCCAGTTACTAGCCGTTTGCAGTATAACATCAAATTTGAGCAAGACAAGACAATGGGCTTGAGAAAATCGTTAAAGCTAGGTAAACTTCCGCAACAGTGGACTAGTGACTGACTATTTACGCAAAAAGTCTATCTGCTATTAGTCTAGCTCCTGAAATAACATCTGTAAGAAATACTGCATTTTAATTGTGTTTTAATACTTTTTTTAGATATATTTGGGGATCTTTATAAATGATTCATAATTCAAACTTATCGGAATGATAGTATATAACTAAGCTAAATTGTTGCTAGTTAACTTAGTACTTAAGCAACCCCAAATCGCTGGGTGAGGGCGGGGAGTAGTAGAGAAAGATTTTTTGTTTTACCAAATTTTTGAATACCTCGCAAAGTTGCTTTGGTAAACTACTAATGCTCTGTCAAGCGAAGTTTAAAGGGTTAAGAAACGAACCGCATAGACGCAAAGCACCTGACCGCAGGGTAGGACGCAAAGTACACAAAGTCAGAGAAAAAGAAGAGAAAATCAAAAGTGTGTTTACTTAGCATTGTTGGCTTGACAGAGTATTAGTGGTCTATCGTATTAGTTATGATGGGTTATAAAATTTTGTAGTAAGCACTCCAGTGCTTGAAATTGAGCGATAAATCGCTCACTACAAACCTTGCAAAATTAATGACATAGACTACTAGACTTTAGCTACTCATATAGCATTTTTAATGGTGGGCAATGCCCACCATTAAGTTTTCCGAGCATACACTTGCTTAGAAAATACTTAATTTTGTGACGTTAAAAGAACAATTATGAGTCAATTAAACAGACAAGAGTTGAGTGAAGTAACAACCCAATGGCTAATAGCAAAAGGCTATAATCGTCAACATTAACATTGACAAACAAAATGATAATGGTGCAACTGTTCTAATGTATGCAGCCTCAGCCGGAAAAACAGAAGTCGTTAAGTTACTTTTACAGCATAACCCTAGCTTAAATTTGAAAAATCTAGACGACTATAAAGCAATACGGTTGGGTTAAGCATCTCTTTCTTGTCTCTGCGTCGCGCCAGTTGCTACAAGTCGGGGAACCCGCCCAACGCACTGGCTTCTCTGCGCCTTGGCGGTACCCTGCGGTCAGCCGTTCGCGTAGCGTCTCGTAGAGAAGCGTCTACGTTAAAAAATTGACTTTGGTAACAGAGTTTTAGCCTTAACTGAACCGTATTGGACTATAAAGCTATCGATTTTGCCAGCAATGTAGAAGTTTTAAGGATACTTAAAAATGCCACAAAATCAAATATCGGGTAAAGCTTATCATAATGCTACGAAGCATTCTTACTTATCGGTACAAATTGATCCAAATTATGTAGATGCCTTAACACAGCCATTTTCATTTAAAGTTTATCCCAAGTTTTATCGGAGAGTGAAATTAAATCTCAATAATCCTATTCATTCTTTTATCTTGTTAAGCGGTGCGATAACTCTGGAAAAAGTATATAAAGATGGCCCTTATAAATTACGGGTGAATCCATCAGCAGGCGCTCTGTATCCTACGGAAGTTTACGTCCAGGTTCGCGGCATTGAGGGAATAGTAGATGGTATATATCATCTAGAAGTTGAGAATAATTGTCTAACTCTCATCTATGAATTAATTGATGATGGGTTAGAGAATTATATTATACCGGGTAAAAGTATCAACGGATTCATCTTTTTAATTAGTTGTGTTTATTATAGGTCTAGCTGGAAATATCAAAATAGAAGCATCAGATATTGCTTCTTAGATAGCGGACACCATTTAGGTGCAGTTGCAGCTTCAGCTTTTCTCCACAACCGAGATATACAACTAATTTTCGACTTTGATAAACTTGCTCTCAATTTAGATTTGGGATTTGAGAATAAAGAGTTTATTACTGCTTGCGCGGTTTCAGGAGAACTACAAGATAAAAAAATCAGACGTTTAAGGCTGAAAGTTCCTTTTGTTTCTGGTACTGATTATTTTGAATCCAATCGATTTATTGAAGATGCCTATCAAGCAACTACTCAACAAAAGAGTCGCCAGCAGAAATTAGAGTATCCTCAATTTGACTTTGACAAAGATAAATTTTATCAAGTTGTTTGGAATAGACGTTCTATTAGACGTTTCCGGAAAGAGTCTATTTTTCAAGAAGATTATTTATATATAGTACAGCAACTTGAGCAGTCAATACCGACAGAAAACTATGAGGAAATAAAAATTTACTCAGTCGTGCATCGAGTAGAGGGAATGACACCTGGGTTATATAAAGGTACATATCTGGTTAAGGCGGGTAATTTTAGTGACAAGACGGGTTACTTATGTATTAATCAGGCTATTGCTAGAGATAGCGCTGTAACTTTATTTTTCGTGTCAGATTATTTAAACTATCAAACTGCTATGCAAATAGCTGGTTTTCTCGGACATAGACTTTATTTAACTAGTAATTATTTGGGAATTCAGTGCAGCGGAATAGGTGCGTATTATGATGACGAAACCCAAGAATTATTAGAAACCAATAAAGATGTACTTTATGGAATGGTAATTGGAATATAAGCAGGAAGCTAAAGAGAGATGGCTAGAAATATGTATTACTTCAATAGTGATGACTCACATCCTATGCAGCCGACATCGGCAGATATTATACTGCGGCAGCAACTAGAGGATTCTATTAGTAGATACTTTTATGAAGCTTGCGATCGCACTATTCAAAATCTTCTATCTAACTGTCGGTGGTATGTCACAACCCATGCCAATGCTCTCACATTGGTAATTGAATGTCCCGATCAAGTTACTAATTGGCGTATTTTGCAAAAAATCGTGCCAATGGGGACACTGCTATATGGAATTGTTAACAGTGCTAAAATCCGTGTTTGTCCACCAGAGAGTCAAGGCATACCTTTTGAAATGAGGGTAGATGAACTTTCTG
>CAZZZY010000006.1:0-17814 GCA_964658545.1 uncultured Acetobacteraceae bacterium
CGAAATACGCAACTGTGTTGCTGTTTCTCAGGGGTTTTCAGCATTTCCCTTATAAAGGGAAGCATCGAGTTGATGAAGACTGGCAAGAGTTTGTATTGAGAACTTATAAGGAGGGTAATAAGGGAAGTAAAAGGATGACTCGCCAGCAGGTATTTATTAGAGTGAAGGCGAGAGCAGACGAACTGGGAGTTAAGCATCCTTCCCACATGACGGTTTACCGAATTTTGCAGCCGTTAATAGATAAAATTGAGCAAGCTAAAAGTATTCGCAGTCCGGGTTGGCGTGGTTCGCGCTTATCAGTGAAAACCCGTGATGGAAAAGACTTGCAAATAGAACATAGTAACCAAGTTTGGCAGTGCGACCACACCCTTGTTGATGTTTTATTAGTAGACCAGCATGGCAAAATTCTAAGTCGTCCTTGGTTAACAACGGTTATTGATAGTTATTCACGCTGCATTATGGGGATTAACTTGGGCTACGATGCACCAAGTTCTCAAGTTGTGGCTTTAGCGCTGCGTCATGCAATTTTGCCCAAGCAATATGGTTCAGAATATGGACTTAATGAAGAATGGGGTACTTCTGGTTTGCCGCAACACTTTTATACGGATGGGGGTAAAGATTTTCGTTCCAACCATTTACAGCAAATAGGAGTGCAGTTAGGATTTGTTTGTCATTTGCGCGATCGCCCATCTGAAGGTGGTAGTGTTGAGCGTCCGTTTAAAACTCTAAATACAGAATTATTCTCAACTTTACAGGGATATACAGGTTCAAACGTTCAAGAGCGACCAGAGGAAGCGGAGAAAGAAGCTTGCTTAACGTTGCGGCAGTTAGAGCAAATGTTGGTGCGTTACATCGTTGATAACTATAACCAGCGACTTGATGCTCGAATGGGCGACCAGACAAGATTTCAACGCTGGGAATCTGGTTTAATTGCAGCACCCGATTTACTTTCCGAGAGGGATTTGGATATTTGCTTAATGAAGCAAACACGGCGACAAATTCAACGCGGGGGATATCTGCAATTTGAAAACTTGATGTATAGAGGTGAACTCTTAGCGGGTTATGCGGGGGAAAGTGTTGTGTTGCGATATGACCCCAGAGACATCACAACGATTTTGGTTTATCGCATAGAAGGGGATAAAGAGGTATTTATTGCTCGTGCTTATGCTCAAGATTTGGAGACAGAAGAATTATCTCTAGATGAAGCAAAAGCTAGTAGCCGTAAGGTCAGAGAAGCGGGTAAAGCTGTGAGCAATCGCTCAATTTTGGCTGAAGTTAGGGAACGCGAAACATTCCAAACTCAAAAGAAAACTAAAAAAGAGCGTCAGAAAGTAGAACAGGCTGAGGTCAAAAAATCTAAACAACTTATACCTGTTGAGCCAGAGTCATCAGTAGAGGCAGTATCTATTGATAGCGAATCTGAGCCAGAGATGCCGGAAGTTTTTGATTACGAACAAATGCGTGAAGATTACGGATTTTAGAAAATGACTTCAAAAGAAGCCCAAGCAGTCGCCCAACAATTGGGTGATATTCCCGTTAATAGTGAAAAATTACAGACAGAGATTCAACGATTAAATCGTAAAGGTTTTGTCCCACTTGAACAAGTGCAAATTCTCCATGATTGGTTGGAAGGAAAGCGCCAATCAAGACAATCTGGGCGTGTGGTAGGTGAGTCGAGAACGGGAAAAACAATGGGTTGTGATGCCTATAGGCTTAGGAATAAACCCTCTCAAGTTGCAGGAAAACCCCCAACTGTACCTGTGGCTTATATCCAAATTCCCCAGGAGTGCGGTGCTAAGGAATTCTTTGGGGTAATTATGGAGCATTTAAAATATCAAGTAACTAAAGGAACAGTGGCAGAAATTCGAGATAGAACACTGCGGGTTCTTAAAGGTTGCGGGGTAGAGATGTTGATTATTGATGAAGCTGACCGCTTTAAGCCGAAAACTTTTGCGGAAGTGCGTGATATTTTTGACAGGTTGGAAATAGCAGTGATTTTGGTAGGAACTGATCGCTTAGATGCAGTGATTAAGCGGGATGAGCAGGTTTACAACCGTTTTCGGTCTTGTCACCGTTTTGGAAAGATGTCAGGGGAAGATTTTAAGCGAACGGTGGATATTTGGGAGAAGCAAATACTGAGATTGCCAGTTGCTTCCAACCTTTCGAGTAAGACGATGTTGAAGACGTTAGGGGAAGCAACTGGAGGTTATATCGGTTTGATGGATATGATTCTGCGAGAGACTGCAATCCGGGCTTTAAAAAAGGGACTGCAAAAAATTGATTTGGAAACTTTGAAGGAAGTAGCTGCTGAGTACAAGTGATGGAAGTAGAAAATATTAAGCCTTGGCTGTTTAGAGTTCAACCATATCAAGGAGAAAGCCTGAGTCATTTTTTGGGACGCTTTCGACGGGCAAATGATTTAACCCCAACTGGGTTAGGTAAAGCCGCAGGACTTGGGGGTGCGATCGCCCGATGGGAAAAATTTCGGTTTAATCCCCTACCGTCTCGCCAGCAATTAGAGGCATTGGCTAAGGTTGTGGAGGTTGATGCTGATAGGCTAGCGCAGATGTTACCGCCTGCTGGGGTGGGGATGAAGCTTGAGCCGATTCGGTTATGTGCTGCTTGTTATGTTGAGTCACCTTGTCACAAGATTGAATGGCAGTTGAAGATAACGCAAGGGTGCGATCGCCACAATTTAGGCTTGCTTTCAGAATGTCCAAACTGTGGGGCGAGGTTTAAGATTCCAGCACTGTGGCTGGATGCGTGGTGTCAAAGGTGTTTTATGACGTTTGGGGAAATGGCAGAGTTACAAAATCCGGCTTAGAACCTACAGATTAATAGGCACAGTCTGTTTAATTTTGGGGGAAATAGAAATAGGAGTATAAAGATCAATATCAACTTCGACTTCATCTATAACTCGGATCGAAACAATCAGAGCATATCTAGCTGTTTTATTCCATCCTTCCCACCTCGGATTATATTTCCACCAACCGCTAACAGGATATATACCAATAGAATCTTTCTGAGCCAATTCAGCCGCAGTACCTTGCCAAATATCAGAATGAATAGAACCGCGATTCCATGTTTTGGGGCCTAAGAACCATCCACTGTCGCTACTTCCAGTAGATGTAACATTCTCTTCAGTTTCTTGCTCTTGCTTGTTAATTCGTTTTCTAAAATCAGCCAAAGTCTCTGTAGAGCGCTTAACAGCAAGCCTTAAACCATAAGAAGCATAAGAATGTTTATTTTCCCATCCTCGCTCTCCAGGGTTAGGTTCGATAAAATATGAAAGTGTTACCCGCATTTCTACTTTTGCTTCACGCAAATTTTCTAGCTCTTGTGTTGGCCAAGGCAGTATGTGAAGGTTCATTTCTTTTGTTTTTACCGAACCTTTACCATCCTTTTTGTGAAAAGGCTGCAACTGGTCTTCACAAATCATTGTCAAGTCATTTTTACTACTTAAAAGCGCCCTCTCCAGACTAGGAACACCATAACCGTATCGACGCAATAATATAGATACCTTTTTACTCTGCGAAGGATTTTTAGGTAAATTACTAAGCATTGCAGTAGTCCATTCTGCGGAGTGGACTATTAAGGCGCGAACTGTTTCTGCCCAGTATTCGGGGTGTTTAGCCCAAATACGTGCTGCCATATAGCTACACAAAGCTGTTGCAGCGCTAGTATCTCCAGAAAGGTTAAATTGCCGTACATTAGGTTGATAATAAGTTGTCAGAAGTCGTAAGTCATCAATATCCATACCAGGAGAATGAGGATCATCAGTTGCTAGGTTTCCCCCCTCAAAAGTCACATCCGGTCGGATAGGCCATTGGTCAGTCCATAAAAGAGAAGTTCTACTTCCAGGTGAAAGGTCGCCAGCAGGAGCAATAGTTTGCCATTGAGCATAATTTGGATTAACTATATTTACTTTATCCGTATAAGCACCAACAACAAGCGTATTCCATGCTTGTGATGGATTTTCTGCTGGGCTTAAATCATTTCGACTGGGATACTCACTGCATATAATAGGCTTGGGAATATTCCCAACTGGAATAACCATAAGTCGCTGAAATTCAAAGCAGATTTGATCTATTGCTGCTGACCAAGAAGAAGGAACTCCCCTATTATTGTCGCCTTTACTCGTCAGAGGCATACAAATGACACGCTGGCGCTTGGGGTTGTTAATCTCTACACGAGAAACAGCTTCCTTCGTAATTGCTCCATAAAGCTTAGGGTCATTTTCTCCCTGGTCTGGAAGTATTTTTACGGATTCTAATCGGTGGGTAAGATATACTTTATTTGATGTTGTTAGTGCATTGTAAAGGTTTTCATAAAGGGCTATGCCAGCCATGTCAGTACCATGCCCTCCCCAACGCTTACTGTCTGCCACTCCCCAGTTTGGATCGCAAGTTAAACAATCTTCAGGAGCAAGAGCTGGCTTAATTAAAGGATGAGAGCCTGTAACACCGCTATCTAATAAACAAACAGCTAAATTATTATTCGATGCTACAATAATACGATTTGCAAGTTCTTGAACCCAACTAACCTGTTCTTGCATATCCATCTCAAAGAACATCGATGGTGAATCTTTAGCAAGGCGAAGTTCAGCAATTAAGCTAGTGTTGTTAATAATTCGAGATAAAGTTATTACAGATGTCAATACCAAAACTACTTCTCTATCAGGGAAAGTAATTGAGTTTCCTGTTGTCCTAATATCGAGTCTTTGAGCTATTTGCTGGAAAGATTCACGACAACCATGACGTAACCAAACTTCCCACCATACCTCCTGAAATTCAGATGGAAATTCAAGATTGTCTGTGAATAGCGCACGCACTGTACCTAAGCTAATATCATCTAACCGTGCAATTAAAGGCTCGTTTTTTGGCTTTCCTTTATCTGTTTCTTTATCACGGTAAGCTTCGATTTTTGAAGCGAAAAAATCCGATGCTTTTTCGGGTACAAATACGGTTACTGATACGGTTTCGTCTGCTTCATCAGATGAGTGAACAGCAAGCAACTCGATCTTTTTAGGCTTGTTCTCCAAGAACTCAAGTGCTTTAAGTTCGCTTTTTGGTAGCTGGAACTCTAAATAAAAACCAACTTCTCCAACTGCAAGTTCTGGCTCACGTAATAATTTTTGTTGCTGATAATTTTCAAGGGCTTTTTCAAAAGCTTGTTGCAACCTTTCGGCGTGTTCTATACGATTACGCCGTGGCAAGGGTTTTTTATCTATTACTTTTCTTGGATATGTATAGTTTTTGCTATCTCCCTTTACCATTATGTAAAGATTAGGGAGATTCCTTCGGTAGTCTGGCATTGGGTCGATAGGTTAATTTAAACACATCTTTATAAAATAATACCGTACTCACTTAAAGATGGTGTTTTTACGCTCTAGAATCGCAGAAATCATGTTTTCTTCAGAAATTGAATCCTGATCACAAATCACAGCTACTTTCGCCGCTTCATCTGCGGCTCGAACTAATTCTGCTTGACTTAGACCATTAGCACTCTCAATAATATGTTCCCAATTTTGCCATTCAGTATCAAAAGGAGCTAGACGCGTTTTTAGTAATTTGCAAACAACTTCTTGATTTGGTAGCTCATATTCAATAACATCATCGAAACGTCGAAAAAGAGCCTTATCTAATAAATCAGGATGATTAGTCGCAGCAATGATTAGGCTTTGGCTGTCATCATTCTCCAAAAACTGCAAGCAGGAATTTAAAACCCGGCGAATCTCTCCAACGTCATTAACTGAAGCACGTTGTGAGCCAATGACATCAAACTCGTCAAAAAAATAAACACCTCTTGTCACCAGCATTGCATCAAATATGAGTTTAAGCTGATTAGCTGTCTCACCCATAAACTTTGTAATTAGACCAGTATAAAGAACTGTGAAAAGAGGAAGTTGTAGTTCTCCAGCAAGAGCAGCAGCAGTCATCGACTTACCTGAACCTGGTGGCCCAACTAAAAGTATTTTGCGACGAGGTTTGAGATTATACTCAGCTAAACGATGCTGCTTGATATGTTCTATAAGAATACGCTGTAATCTTTTTTCTAAAACTGGAGGAAGAACCATGTCAATAAGTCTTGTGTCTGAATACTGAACCGATACAAGATTTGCTAGTTCTCCCTTGGGTTGGGTGAGCGTTTCCCCCAAAGCTTTACGCTCAATAACAGATTTACGCTCTTTTGCTTTATCAATGAGAATTTGAATGTCTTGAGCAACTTTGGTATGTCCTTGTCTTGCTTCATGTGCAGCTATCTGTAAAGCAACAGAGAAAAATTGTTGCTCCTCACCTTCTAGGTAGCTCTTCAAGAGCGCAATAATGTGGCGAGCTGTTGACATATAAGCATTTTATCTGACAAGTTTTTTAGGCTCTCATAAAGTAGAACATTTCATTTTACAACTTTAAAAAGCATCTTTAGCGGATAGATAGAGGAAAATGTATGTTTTTGTGAGTACAATTGTACTATAAAGAATCACAGGAAGCAATGAGCAATAAATTTCGAGTAATCATAGGGCTAATCCCTTTTTAAAATAAGAATTATTCATATCAAAGCCTTGGATATCACTCTATTAGCCCTGAAAGGTCTAGTTATACATAACTTATGGTATGTATTAGCTTTATTATTGATGGCTAGTACAGCACGACGGAAATAAAACTACCATTCAAAATAAATGAAAACCTTACACCGTAATCATTTTGACTTTTGACTTTCGTTTTGCGGTACTAATTCCTTCATGCTTTGTTTTTCCAATTTCAGCACCAATTGTTGATAAATATCGTCTAAGTACGCCGAAATCACGGGTTTACCTTTATCTAATAGATGCGTCTAATTGAAACTCTACAGGTTCAAGCGATCGCTCCATGAATTCGTCTTCCTAGTCCCTGCTGAAACAATCAGCTTAGGGTAAAGCTTACTTTCAGAGTACCCAAACTGTGGGACAAGGTTCAAAGTTCCAGCATTGTGGGTGGATGCTTGGTGTCAAAGGTGCTTTGTGTCGTTCACAGAAATGGTAAAGTGGCGAAGGGTTATTCTGCGAGATGCGACAAATCCATGAGACACCCATAACACATAAGATTTTAGTCAAAGATTGTGTCGGTTACATCAATCGTGTATTATCATATTAGTACAAATATACTCTAGTCTACTGATGAGTAAGCCAAAAAGTGTTAAAGATTGCAAAAAAACAACTATAATTAACCGATAGAAACATTGTATAAAATCTTTATATTTTATTAAATAAAAAGGATTATGAATCTTTATATACATTTATATTTATTCATTAATTAGACTATTTTGTGGCAGTTAACAGAGAGAAAGGTCATGTTGGATAAACTAATAAAATATTTTGTCTACGCGACAAAAGGGTATATTACAAAAACACAGCTAATCAAGTTTTTGTATTTAGCTGATCTTTACTCTGTTAAGTGGACAGGAAAGCAGCTGACTGATCTAGATTGGTGTTATTATCAATTTGGCCCTTGGAATGAAGGTATAGATGCTGCCTTAAATCAAATGAATGGGAAAGAGATTATTCAAGAATCTCAGGAAAATACAACATACATTAGACCTGTGGATGAAGCTGCTCAAGTAGATGATTTGCAAATACCTCTAAGTCTTAAGTTGATCCTGGATAATATTCGGAGAGAGTGGGCTGGCTCAGATAAACTGAATCAGTTACTAGAGTATGTATATAGCACTGCTCCAATGCTGGAAGCACAAAATACCCATCGACCAGAAGAAAAAGCTAGACTTAACTTACAAGCAGAAAGAGAAAAATTAGTCAGTGAATTAGGATTGTAAAGTGGCTGGACAAAGACCTAGACAAGGTTGGATCTATTCCATAAATCCCTATAGGGTATCTCTTCGTTGCAAACTGGGTCATGTCCATATTTATAATTTAAATGAGCCAGGTGAAGTAGAATGTCAAACTTGCACTGAGAATATTAATTCAAGTAGGGTTTTCAGAGGGATACATCCTTATATCATCTGGACAAGCGATCAATTTCAAGATGAATCTGGATATATAGCAACGTTTTCCGTTATTCCTCTGACTTCCCAAGCAACATTTAACGGTTTACCAACCACATATCCAATTAACTCTACAAGTAGAAATGGTCTTGATAAAAGTTCATACGCTTTAGTTCATCAAATCTGTACTGTTGATGCTAATTGCTTCAAAGATTCATCAGCCAATTGGTTAGAGAGAATTGGACAATTGGATAAAGCAGATAGAGAAGCTGTAGAAGAACGTTTAAAGTATTTTTTGAATATTCAAGAGAATGCTAGTGAAGACTGGTTTGCTCAAAATGCGTCTCCAGAACTTTTGAAAAAAGTCTTTGATTATCTACCTGAACATACCAAGGATTTAGCAATAGAAGAATTAATCAACAATTTAGGCTCATAATAAATAGGACATTTAACGTTGATAACTATTTTCCATAGACATTTTCACGATACAGTGAATCTATGTTGCACTTTATGCCGTCCTGATGCGGGATCAAATTCGCGCTGAATATCGTCTCTATCTGAACGCCCCAGTCTTCCCCATGTAGTCATTTCTTGAGGATTATCGCTAATATCGAAGCCATTATTTAATTTAATACCCATAAGATTGCTAATCAGATAACGATCATGAAATTGATCCCAAATAAAAACTTTTACAGTAAGTCCTGCTTTATTAATGACACCAGATAATTTACTGCGGAAATCTGCTTCATATTGACTTTTTGTTATAGAGTCTGCTAAATAGCATATATGAATTTCAATAGCTGGTGGTTCATCAGGATTTTTAATTGCTGCCAGTAATTTATTAAACTCCCTATAGTGACCTTTTAGTGGATCAAGATAGGGATCGATAAACATAATAGAATTCGCATGGCAAAGAAGTAACTGGAGATGACGAAGATAATCGTTTGTTGTTCTATGTAGCCGAACTGAGGGACTTCTATTTCGCCACCAATCTGCACCGGAAAGTTTATCAATTGATGCTACTATATCAGGTTTTGAAACTGCTGTAGCGTGTAATTGTGTAGTGATTACCCCGTTTAAAGGCTCTTGGTTATGAGAACTAATTGCTTCATGACACCATTCTAAATAGTTAGATGGAGTAGTGTCTTGAGCAGCAGGAACACGACGAAATCGGTTTTGCTTAATCAGTTTTTTGATAATTTCTTTGGAACGTGATGGCCAAAAATCCCCATTTTTCTTGAGACAAGTTTGAAAATATTTACACAACTCGCCATTTCTCAAGTCACGAACTAATGCTTCTTCAAGAAGGGCATCTTTAATATATTCAATGCGAGAGCTACATAATTCAGGGTAATCGTAGCAGTTAGCGTCAAAAATATCAGGAATTAAAGCGTATTCAACTAACATATTTATTAAAATATCTCATCTAATTCTTCTTCAAAAAATCCTCCTGGCCATGCTTTGACAAGTTCACCTCTCTTGTTCAAAGGCATTTCGCGCACTATACTACCCTCACTGTCTGCTTCTACAAACAATACAGAAACATCTTCTGGTCGCACAGGTAGACAACCTTCTGGGAGTTCGTTATTAAAGGTTTCTCTCATCCGTCGCATAATTCGCAGAAGTAAATGTTCACTGTGAGTTTCCAGCATAAAAGTGTTTTTTTGTTTTCCAAGTGCAGACTCAATGAACACATCCCCTAGTTCTGCTTGCAGTTTTGGATGTAGATGAATTTCAGGCTGTTCAATGGCAACCAACGCATCCGATAGAGCATAACAAGATACTAGAATCGGAATAACTTGACTAATGCCAATGCCTACGTCCCGGTGACTGAGTGGTGTTTGAGTTCTTTTGTCAATCAAGACTAAATCTGAAATGCGATCGCCTTTTGAAGTCATATCCTCTACCCAGATTTCTGATAGACTCTCAATATCAGTCATCATTGAAACAATATGTTCAATTTCCGGGAGAGAACGGTTAGGATAATCCAAATCGGAAGAAGCATACCTCATTAAGCTGTATGAGTTTGAATCTACTGCCGACTTCAAAATATATATTTGCCAAAATTGGTTGTTTGCGATACCTGTAGTTTCTAAATCAGCTATTAGGCGTTCAATTTCTTTTTGAATCTCTTCCCCAAATCCTGCTGCGTGAAAAACCAACTCAACTGTGAAATCGTGTAAGCTTTTGGTAAGGCGAGAGTAAAGTTCATGCTCTAAATGTGAATCTGATAATAAAGTACGCACCCTCAACTCATAGGGGGTTTTCATTCTGTTACTATCCCCTAACCAAGCGTTTACCTTTTGGCGGACTTCAGTATTATTCAATAAAACGTCCCAAGCGTAACCACCACCAGCATTCCAATTAGGATCTTGCTGTCCAGAAAAGGCAAAGTGCCGGGGTGGATAAGTGCGAAATGGCCCCAAATATTGCAAACGACCAATTTCATCCTCTATAGCGTCATTAATTATTTCGATTAATGTACTAAGTTGTCCAACAAATAAAGACGCTAATATAAGAGTCAAATCTCCTGTTGTTAAATCGGATTTGCGGTTTACAGTTAGGCTATGATCATCATCATCATGATTTCTGGTTTCAAGTTGTGTTGGTAGTAAGCAAGAAACTTGTGCGGTAGTTTTTCTTACTAATTCATAAATGGCTTTTTGCAGTTCTTGGACAGATGGGGGACTTGGTTTTGGAGTAGATTCTATACGCCCTAGCATCGCGTCAATCAGCTGATTAATAATTGGAGCATCACCAGTATTATTTAACGTAAGACTATTCCTTCCAGGAATTTCAGACATTCTTAGAACTTCGCGATCATCAGCTTCAATGATGAATGAGCGCACTCGTATTCGTCTTCTTTCTACTCGATCAGTACCAATCTGAATACGCGCAGTCAACTTATTAACAGTTTTTAACAAGCTCTCTAAATGATTACTATATATAGGTTCTATATCCTGTAAATTTAGGTGTTTGGGGTCTAGATCAAATATCCACTCAATTGGCTTAGTGCGATCGCGTTTATGAACATATTGCCCGAACCCTCCCAAATCAACAGAATCACCCCCGGCTTCTGTGCGATAAACATCTAGCTCACCTTCGTTTGTAATGGCGTGATGTGCAAGCAATAGGCTATGAAGTACACTCGATTTACCGGAACTATTAGCACCATAAATCAGAGTGAGAGGGCGAATGGGAATGTATTGAGTGTCAGCAAAGGCTTTAAAATTACTGATACGGAAACCAGTTATCGGTGAATTAGCCTTGTTTTTAGCTGATGAATCTGTTTTGCGGGCAGGGTAATTTTTTTTAGGCATATTTGTATATTAATGATACATTTTAGACATTTATTCTATAAGTGTCATCAGTGTATTCTGAGGTCAGTATTTTTATAACAGAGAAAGCTGCTGAGGATCTGCGTTATCTCTCAAATTAAGGGCTTTTGCTTGTTCTTCCATTTCTGCAAGCAGTTCTTTCATGTGTGCTTCTCGCCATTTGGCTGTGAGTTCACCAGAAAAAGCACGGCGGAGGAGAACATCAAATAATTTTTCTAGCTTTTCTTTTGTTTTACTGATACCAGCCAAACTTACTCTACACTCTGTAACTGCTATCTGGAATTTCTTCAACTGTTCCTGAGAGGGAATTAAAATTGGCAGATTGAGTAGTTCATCAGTATCAAATTTTCTTGTCCCATGTCCTGCTGTACCCACTTGGGACAATATTTTACGGCTAGATGCTTTTAATGCAGCGTGTAGATATGTTGAATTAATATCATTACAATTAGGATAAAGTGCTTTCATATCTTGATTAATTGTTAATCGAGTAGCTGCTAATGCAATAGGAATGGTATGCGCTAAAATCATACCCCTAACTACAATTAAGATGGCACCTGGCTCTACATATTTTATATTCGTTTCTTCTATTGCTTTTTGAGATATATGGTCAATAGAATCAAAAATTATATCTTGCTTCATATCTTTGGGAGATACCCAAGGAATATCACTATCCCAATAATATGGATTTTTTTTCGACGGTGTTTCCCCACTCTGAATATTTACTAAACTCCCTAGAGTTTCAGTATTTATATCTGTCCAAGTTGACGGATCACCAAACATTTTGATGAATAACGCAGGTAAAATGCGATCGGCTTTAGCATCAGCCTCAGCCCGCATTTTTCGCAGTGCATCAGCTTGATCTAGAATCTCGGCTATGCGACGTTGTTCAGAGGGAGGGGGTAAAGGAATCAAGGCAGATTTTACAATTCTATCTGTAACTGCTGGATAATTTGCCCCTCTCATGTGCGCTGTTAAATGGGTAATAAAATCTTGTGTAATCGTTCTATAAAAAAGATATTTATTATTTAGCAAATTTGGGTCAGGACGAAGTACACAAAAACCCGTAGATGCTATTTGTCCTTCTAATTCAGAAGGAACTATTGCGACTGTATTAAGGTTAGGGCGTACTGTAGAAACTAAAATGTCCCCTGTCTGCACTTCTTTTCTCGCTCGACTTGGTGCATCAATACCCTTAATTAATAATGGAGATTCAATTGTCTTAGTATTTTTGTTTATGGTAGCAATATCAATATATACGAATGTTTCTTCAGGTGTGCATCTTGGATCTCGTTGCTTCGTATCAATACACAAATCACCAATCCTAGAAATTAGCCACTTCATGAAACCGCCTCCACATCACGAAGCAGCTTTTCCAAACCAGATGCAATACATTTCTCAATTTCCAAAACTTCTCGAATCAACTCAACCGGATCATCATCAGAAACAGCCTCAGTTACCTGTGGCTTATAACGCCCAGCCGCTAAATTATAATCATTTTCAGTAATAGTATCCAAAGATGCCCACCAGCATCGGGGTTCCTCACTTCCCGGCTTCAGCAACTCCCCTTTTTCAAAACCAGGAGGTTGCATAAAACCCGATTCCCGATAAACCTTCCACTGCTTTAATAAATTGGGAATATCGTTAAGTTCTGGCGTTTCCGGTCTACCCCCGCCGGAAATCTTATCAGGATCGTAACCATCATTTTTAACTTCATAGAACCAAACTTGATTCACCTGACGCACCGCAGATTCCATTGGATTGCGAACTACCAGCACCGCAGTCTTCACCCCGGTATATGGCTTAAACACCCCCGCAGGTAAAGAAACCACCGCCAATAAATCAAATTCTGTCACCAGTTTTTTCCGCAAATCCACATGAGCGCCAGTAGAACCAAATAGTAACCCTTCTGGTACAACCACCGCACACTTTCCACCCGCTACCAAAGACTTCATGATTGCAGCCAAAAACAGCAATTCACTTTTTTTGGAATTTGTCGGTAAATCCGCACGAATAGAATCTTTCGGTAACGTTCCTGCAAAAGGGGGATTATCAAACATCACCTTATAGCGACGGCGCAAATCATCTTCTGTCAGTCCCCCCATATCTGACAATACATTTGCTACTTTCAGCTTGGCGTTGCGAATTCCATGCAGCACCAAATTCATCATCGAAATTCGCATCATCTGGCGGGAGACATCAAAGCCATAAATCGACTCTTCCAACAGTTTCCAGTCAGGTAATCTATCCCCATTTCCTTTGCGATAAGTCTGGAGATTGGGAATTTGCTGTTTTGCTTGGGCCAAAGTCAGTCCCCGTTTTTCCAGCCAATCCTCACCGTAAATCGGCACTTCTATGGGATTTTCGCTGTACTTAGCCAAAATATACTCAATACTATCAATCAAAAATCCTGCTGTTCCACAAGCCAAATCACAGATAGTATCCCCCAAATCCGGGTCAACCATCTCCACCATAAACGCCCGTATCTGTCGGGGAGTACGGAATTGACCATTAAGCGCAGATTGACCTAAATGGGTTAACAGGTACTCAAAAATATCACCTTTGACATCCTGACCCATTTTGAGGAAATCCAAGGTATCCAGTTCATCAACTACCAACTTGAGAACATTCGGGTCATTAATTTCTAAAACCGCATCCCGGAAATACTCTGCCACTTTTGGCTCATCTTTCAGCAAAGAATTCGCCATGTAAGGGAAAACTTCATCCCGCAGAAAGTCCCGCAGTTCAGTACCACTCTTGAAACGCCATTTTGACCAGCGATAACGTTCTGCTTGCTGGGGAAATAGTAATTTAGCATTACCATTATTACCCATGAGGCGATCGCGTAACTCCCGATTTGCTTCCTCTTCATCTAACAGCTTCAGGTATATCAGGTAAGAAATCTGCTCAATGTAAGTGACAGGATTTGTTACCCCACCAGCCCACAAAGTATCAGTAATATGCTTGAGTTTGCGACGAATTTCTGAATCCATATTTTTCTCTTAACCCTCTGTACCTGTAGCATCCACCGCGAACACAGAGCGGTTTAATTCATCAAAAATATCCCGCAATCCCTGCTCACCAAACAGTTCTATCCCTAAACCAGCAGCATTGAGAACTGAGAGGGGTGGCAAGAATAAATCATCTATGGTTAGCAGACCTTTGGCAATACCCCGATTCTTCAACAAAGAAAGATACTGAGCTTGGGCTGGTGCGAAAGAGTGAGAAACTAACCAAGCTCTAAAGTTTTCTTCTAGTAATTCTTCGTGACTTTTAATCTTTAATGTTCCCAATGCAGCCCGAATAAAATCAATCAGGCTACTATTATAATTGCGGTAAGCTCGCCGCAGGTTTTCTTCATTAAAGTAGTATCGGGGTGTATTCAAACGCCGCACGAGTTCCGTTTCTTCTGTTTCCGTCAACAAGTCTCCATCCCGTATTTTCTGGAGGGTTGGATCATTAGTTACAGCAAATTGGATAGTTTGCTCCCAGTTAGTCACATAATCCCGCCTATCAACCCGCTCCCCTTCTGTTCCTACTTCTACATAATTGACATATTGCTGCCATCTATCCCTGAGTCCCAATTCAATTAATTCTGACCGAGGAAAGGATTGTTGCTGGTTGCTTCTAATTGATACATGACCTCGACCAGTTTCCGCATAAATATCAGTATCGCTATCATTAAAATATTCGTGATTTCTGAAAAAATCATAAATAACAAACTTGCGTTTATCAATATGTGGCGCAGTCCTTGTCCCCCGTCCACGAATTTGCTGATAAAGAATTGGACTCCGCACCGTCCGACACATAACTAAATGCAAAACTTCCCGGCAATCAAAGCCAGTATTGAGCATATCAACGCTGACTGCAACTTGTGGGTAATCCTCATATTTGAACTGGCGAATTAAATCATCAGCATTAGAAACATCACTTGTAATTACTTCAGCGTAACGCCCCTTACATTCTGGATGTAATTCGTTCAGATATCTTGTCAACCGCGCCGCATGATTTTTGGTCAAAGCAAATACTATCGACTTACCAGGCCCAATCTTTTGTCCTGGTGCTAATTCTTGATAATTCTCCCAAGCCAGTCTATCAAATTCCTGCATCATTAGGC
This sequence comes from uncultured Acetobacteraceae bacterium, assembly GCA_964658545.1. GTDB lineage: Bacteria > Cyanobacteriota > Cyanobacteriia > Cyanobacteriales > Nostocaceae > Nostoc. The sequence continues at coordinate 15,430 of CAZZZY010000006.1, forward strand.
GGTTACTGGCCTCATTAGTCCACTTGCGTTCAAAGTCTGCTGGGTCATAAGAAACCTCATCAACTTCAGCACCTTCAGCAATAATTTCAGTGATGCCAGTGGCAAACCGATAGGGGACAAGATACTTTTGTTCAAATGCTGTTTGAATAGAGTAAGTAAAATCTGGCTGCTCATTTCGGCAGTTGTAGAAATCAAAAGTATTACGTTCAATGTAAGCTGCTGGCGTAGCACTTAAACCAATATGAAACGCATCAAAGTGAGTAAGTGCCGTCTGCCAAATACCATAAATCGAACGGTGACATTCATCAGCCACAACAACATCAAAATAGCCGCTAGTAAACTCCCGATAACGGCTAATCATTGTTTGGAGTAAGCAAACTGTAATTTGCTGCTCTTGCCGGATCACACTCGGCTTCAGCCAGTAGCTACCATACTGATTTAAAACATCTTGAATTGCTTCTAATGCCTGTTTTGCTAATTGTTCTCTATCCACTAAAAACAGGATTTTTTCGGCATATCCCGATTGAATCAGGCGTTTTAATTGCAGACAAATTAAATCAGTTTTACCTGTTCCAGTTGGTAGTTCGAGTAAAAATCGCCGTTTGCCCAATTCAACTGCATGGTCAATAGCTTGCATAGTTTCCCTTTGATAGGGACGAACTAAGCGAATTTCTCCCTGTCGAGTGTAATACTCAGGAATTTCAATAGTAGCTAGGGGTTGACGGGTTGAGCGCATTTCAAGCAATCGCTCTAAATCCCGCCGTGAGAAAAATGAATTGACAATCCGGGCATCATCGTTTTGATAGTCCCAGAAATAAATCAGTTCGCCATTACTGAGGAAAATAAACGGTGCTTCCAACTTCCGAGCATAGGGAAGTGCTTGATTTTTAGCAACATAAGGCTCAATCGCACGCTTCTTAGCTTCAATCACCGCCAAGGGACGACCCCTTTGGTCAAGCAGTACATAATCGGCTTTCCCTCTCCTACCATCTGCCATTTGAGCCGAAACTTCAGTCATTACCTGAGATTTATCAGCTGGGTTCCATCCTGCTTGGCGGAGAAGGTCATCAATATTAATACGTGCGTCTGTCTCTTTGCTAAAGTCGCTCATCAAATCACTCCTGTCTTACCAAAGTTAGCACGAAGCCCTCAGCGTCAGTGCTTTTTCCGCTTTATCCCAGAAGTTTTAACTTTTTCCCAACTTCAGCGCCAACTTTTGATAAATTTCGTCTAACCAAACGGGAATTACAGGCTTACCTGCATCCAAAGATGCGATCGCCTTTTTTCTGTCAAACTCCACAAGCTGAAGCGATCGCTCCTGCGCTTGGGACAACAACATAAACCGCTTACCTTTACCTGAAGTAAATAACTCCGGCTCTTGGTCTTTCAGCTTTTTGAGCGTGGTGCTGGCTATATCAAAACTTAAACCCACAGATAGCCAATATGACATTGCAGCCAGTTCCAGCAAATTAGATTTTGAGTAATAAATACTACGTCCTGTCCCAGTATCACTGATTACAGGAACAATCACCCCCCTCTCTCGCCAATACTGTAGCTGACGAAGGGTGCAGCCTGTGATTTCAGCAGCTTCCTTGCTTGTAAAAAATGTCTCCTGCATACAATTTATTTTACAGAAGACTTGTTTAATACAAATATGTTAGTATTAGACAATATTGTTTTAAACCGATGAGCCAAATCACTATTCAGTGTCGTCTTGTAGCCTCAGAATCATCACGCCACCAACTATGGAAGTTGATGGCAGAGCTAAATACGCCACTGATTAATGAACTATTGCATCGGGTAAATCAACATCCAGAGTTTGAAACTTGGCGACAAAAGGGCAAACACCCCACTAGTGTTGTCAAAGAACTCTGCGAACCTTTGAAAACTGACCCTCGCTTTATCGGTCAGCCTGCACGATTTTACGCGAGTGCGATCGCATTGGTGAACTACATTTATAAATCATGGTTTGCGCTAATGAAACGATCGCAGTTCCAACTAGAAGGCAAAATTCGCTGGTTGGAAATGCTCAACAGTGATGTTGAATTGGTAGAAAGTAGTGGTGTCAGCTTAGATAGTCTTCGCACTAAAGCTGCTGAAATTTTGGTTCAATTTGCTCCTCTCAATACTGCTGAAACTGAATCAACGAATGGGAAAAAAGCTAAAAAGCGCAAAAAATCTCAAAATTCAGATAGCGATCGCAATTTATCAAAGAATTTATTTGAGACTTACCGCAACACAGAAGATAACTTGACTCGTTGCGCCATCAGCTATTTGCTCAAAAATGGTTGCAAAATCAACGAGAAAGAGGAAGACGCTAAAAAATTTGCTCAACGTCGCCGTAAACTTGAAATTCATGTTTCATAAAAATGAAGCGATATTTTT
>CAZZZY010000006.1:17824-28062 GCA_964658545.1 uncultured Acetobacteraceae bacterium
ATTTAACATCTGCCAAATGGTTAGAAACCCTTGTCGTTGCAACTCATAACGTTCCAACAAATGAAGCCGAGGCGAAATCTTGGCAAGACAGCCTTTTAAGACAATCTAGTAAAGTACCTTTCCCAGTAGCTTACGAAACTAACGAAGACATGACTTGGTTTAAAAACCAGTTTGGGCGTATCTGTGTAAAATTCAACGGTTTGAGTGAGCATAGTTTTCAAGTCTATTGTGATTCTCGCCAACTTCACTGGTTTCAACGCTTCCTAGAAGATCAACAAATTAAGAAAAATAGCAAAAATCAACACTCCAGCAGCCTGTTCACCCTGCGTAGTGGGCGTATTGCTTGGCAGGAAGAGGAAGGCAAAGGCGATCCTTGGAATGTTAATCGTGTAACCCTCTACTGTTCTGTAGATACCCGCCTATGGACTACTGAAGGAACCAATCAAGTAAGGAAAGAGAAAGCTGAAGAAATTGCTAAAATTATCACTAATACAAAAGCCAAAGGCGACCTTAATGAAAACATAACGAGCGCGGAGGGATTTGAACCCCCGACCCACAGAACCGGAATCTGTTGCTCTATCCACTGAGCTACGCGCCCTTAGTCTCCCCCATTATAGCACGTCTATAATAAAGTTTGCAGCCTCGATAAACTTGGTTTATAAGTTCACAGATAATTAGCTGGGTTTACGGGTGTACCATTCCGACGGACTTCAAAGTGGAGGTGGGGCCCAGTTGAGAAACCAGTGGAACCCACAGCACCGATCGCTTGTCCGCGTTCAACTGCTTGTCCTTCGGAAACATACAACTGGCTGGTATGTCCGTACAGTGTAGTTATGCCATTGCCGTGGTCGATAATTAGAGCTCTGCCATAACCACCATACCACCCAGCAAAAATTACTCTGCCCGAATCGGCTGCCCGAATTGTACTACCATAGCTAGCGGCAAAATCCAACCCGGCATGAAAGCGACGATAGCCAAGGATTGGGTGTATCCGCCAACCGAAGGGACTGCTAGTAGGAGCATCGCTAGGATATGCCATGACACCAGTTCCCCGAATGATCACACTTGTCCGGCTGTTGGTTTTTGTTTGCGCCTCTTCTGTTGCTCTGGCTTCTGCTACTTTTTGTTGAATCAAGACTTCCAGATTTTGGGAATCTCTCTCTAGCTGATTTTGCGCTGCTTCCAAGGCCAGGCGATCGGTATTGAGGCGTTGAATCAATTCTGATTGTGACTCTGCCTGAGTTTGATAATCGGCTTTTTGTGCCAGTAGTTGCTCACGAATTAAAGCAATTTCGTTTTTTTGCTGTTCTACATCCGTTTTCTGTTTATTGAGCAGGTTTGCTTGTTGGTTGAGTTTTACCAAAATTTGTTCGTCTGCTTGATACACTAACTTCAACTGATGACGACGACTGATAAAGTCGCTGATATTTTCACTTTGGAGCAAAACTGCCCATCCAACAGATGCAGGCGATCGCTGGAGATAACGCAATCGTGCTACTGTTGCTATTTGCCGCTCCTCATAAGCATGTTCCGCTACAGCTAAGTCAGTTTCCAACTGCTGGAGGCGTTGAGTGGCGAGTTGTAATCGGGATTCGCTCTCTTGAATATAGCTATCTGTAGTTTGCAGATTTTGTTTTAAACCAGTGAGGTGTTTTTGAGCCTCTTGTTGGAGATTTGTTAAGCGCGAGCGCTCGTTAACCACACTCTGATGCTGCTGGTTCATTTGTTGCTGCTCTTGTCGCAGAGTATCAATAGAACCTGTGGGTGTTGCGTAGGTTGGAATTAATGCCGAACAAATCCACAAAATGCCGCAAAATACAATAGATAAACAGCCAAAAATCTGCTTTTGCCCTAAAAATCGCGCTCTCATAGCGTGAGCCTAACTAAAACTATGCTTTCAAACACTATGAGGATTATTCCCAAAATCTGATTCACTAACTCCATGTATCAAATTGATCTGCCAATTTGTAACACAAAGATTCCAGTGATGTCAGCATTGAGCAGTTCAAGAATTGACAATTGACAATAATCTCTCCCTGGGAGGAAGAGGTTTAATCTGGATTATGCATGCCCCTAAAACTCTACAACAAAAGGCTCTAAATATAGTCTGTGGCTTTTGCGAGCCAGAAGAATGTCATATACAATGTACTGTAACTTTTTGAGCAAAGGTACTTGTAAGAATAAAGATTCTAAATTATTTTCTCGCAATATTATAGAGCGCTAAACCCAATTTAAAAGGAAATTGCATGTGGATCGTCAAACTTGCTTTACGTCTTCCGTATACATTCGTGATCGCTGCCTTCATGATTGTGATCTTGGGTATAGTCACGATATTTGGTACACCAGTTGACATTTTTCCAGCAATTAACATTCCGGTTGTCAGCATAGTTTGGACTTACACTGGTACCACATCTGAGGAAATGGCAGAGCGAATCGTGACAATTAGCGAACGCGCCATGACAACAACAGTTGGTGACATCGAACACATTGAGTCTCAATCTTTAAGTGGTGTTAGTGTCATCAAGGTTTTCTTCCAACCGAGCGTCAATATAGCCTCAGCAGTCGCTCAAATTACCTCTGTAAGCCAAACAGTTCTGCGTCCTTTGCCACCCGGTATCACACCGCCATTCATCATTCAATACAACGCTTCCAGTGTGCCAATTATCCAGATGAGTGTCAGTAGTAAAACCTTGTCGGAACAAGCGCTCTTCGACTATGCTACCAACTTCGTCCGCACCCAATTAGCAACAGTGCAAGGAGCGAGTGTACCTCTGCCCTATGGTGGTAAACCTCGGCAAATTATGGTTGATATCGATCCCCAAGCGATGTTGTCTCATGGTGTTTCTGCCCAAGACGTGACTAATGCTGTCAGTGCCCAAAATCTGGTCTTACCCGCAGGCGATATGAAGATAGGCACTCGTGACTTCGCCGTAAAGATCAACAATAGTCCAGATGTGGTGGCAGCCCTCAACGACTTGCCTATTAAGCAAGTTAATGGTACTGTAACCTACATTCGTGATGTCGCGCAGGTAAGAGATGGCTTTGCTGTGCAGACAAACATTGTCCGACAGAATGGGAGACGATCAAGTTTACTTAGTATCCTTAAGAGTGGCAGTGCCTCGACTATTGATGTGATTGATCGGGTAAAAAAAGCTTTGCCTCGCATCCAATCCACCTTGCCCCCAGAACTGAATTTAGCGTTTTTATTCGATCAATCTATATTTGTTAAAGCTTCTATTCAAGGCGTTCTGAAAGAAGGATTGATTGCAGCATGTCTCACCGCGCTGATGATTTTGATTTTCCTGGGAAGTTGGCGCAGCACTCTCATTGTGGCTGTATCGATTCCCCTCTCGATGCTGGTTTCGATCATTGTGATGAGTCGTTTGGGACAAACTTTCAACATCATGACCTTAGGTGGTTTGTCCTTAGCTGTTGGTATTCTTGTAGATGATGCCACAGTAGAAATTGAAAATATCCACCGAAATCTCGGACAAGGTAAAGCAATCAAGCGAGCAATCTTGGATGGAGCCCAGCAAATCGCAACTCCAGCATTCGTCGCAACCTTATGTATTTGTATTGTCTTTGTGCCTGTCGTGTTTCTCAGTGGAGTGGCAAAGTACTTATTTGTCCCGCTGGCGATGGCAGTAGTATTTGGTATGCTTGCTTCCTATGTGCTATCTCGGACTGTAGTACCGACAATGGCCAGCTATCTCCTACCATACGAAGTAGACTTGCATAGAGAAAGCGAGGAGCATCATAATGGTAATGGTAATGGTAACAACAACCATAATCTAGATTCGCCAGTCCCAAACAATAATGGTCGTGACAACCACCAACAAACAGAAGAGGCAACAACGAAAACTGCCGAACCTGTGAAGAAAGATTGGATATGGCAGCTACACGAAAAGTTTAACCGACAATTTGAGAAATTTCGCAGTTGGTACTACAATGTTCTGACCTCAGCATTAAATCACCGCAGCATAGTCTTTGTGCTGTTTGGTGCTTTTATCATCAGTGCAGGAGTTTTGTTGCCGTTCGTTGGTCAAGACTTTTTCCCTGAAGTTGATGGTGGTCAGTTTAGCCTACATGTTCGAGGTCTAGCTGGTACTCGCTTGGAAGAGACAGAAAAAATTGTCGGCCAAGTCGAAGACGTTATCCGCCAAGCTGTACCGAAAGAGAATCTCTCTCTGATTCTGGATAACATTGGCTTACCCAGCAGTGGCATTAACCTGACCTATGGCTACAACGGTGCCACAATTAGTTCGGCTGATGCTGATATTCTTGTGTCTCTAAAAGAATCTGGTTCAACTTTTTCTTACATCAATCGACTCCGTGGGAAATTGAAAGCGACATTTCCCAACTACACCTTCTTTTTTGAGCCGGCTGATATTGTTACTCAAATTCTAAACTTCGGTTTGCCTGCTGCTGTTGACGTGCAAATATCTGGCCCTCTGCAAAACTCAAAAACCAATTTTGAAATTGCCCAACAAATCGCAGCCCGGATGACGCGCATTCCTGGCGCTGTAGATGTACACATGCAGCAAGTTGTCGATGCTCCACAGTTAAGTATTAATGTAGATCGTACCGAGGCTAAACAACTTGGTATGACCCAGCAAGATGTTGCCAATAGCGTCCTCACTTCCTTAAGTTCAAGCGGTCAAGCCGCAATCAACCAATGGCTCGATCCGAAAAAAGGCGTGAGTTACACCCTTGCTGTACAAGTTCCACAGTATAAAATTGACTCTCTTGAGAGCCTGAAAAATACGCCAGTTAACAGCAGTAGCAGTCAAGGTGGACTCCAACTTTTAGGTAATTTAGCTAGTGTCAAACGCGACACAGTGATGGAAGTTGTGAATCACTACAACATCCAGCCAGTTTACGATATCTACGCTAACTCCTCTGGTCGTGACCTTGGAGGAGTTGCCAGCGATGTAAATCGAATCATCGCTGATTATCAGAAAAAATTGCCTCATGGTAGTCAAATTAATATCCGCGGGCAAGTGCAAACGATGAACTCTTCGTTCCTGGGACTTGGTTTAGGACTTGTGTTTGCAATTGTGCTGGTTTACTGCCTAATGGTGGTGAACTTCCAATCTTGGCTCGATCCCCTGATTATTATGATGGCCCTACCAAGTGCCTTAGCAGGTATCATCTGGATCTTGTTTGTCACCCGCACCACCCTTAGCGTCCCTTCGTTAATGGGTGCAATCATGAGTATAGGTGTGGCAACATCAAACAGTATTCTGATGATTACTTTTGCTAATGAGCAACGTCTAGAAGGGCAAAAGGCCTATGGTGCAGCCTTAGCGGCAGGCTATACCAGGTTGCGTCCTGTGTTGATGACTGCCTTAGCTATGCTCATCGGGATGGTGCCAATGTCTCTCGGTCTTGGTGAAGGTGGTGAGCAGAATGCACCCTTGGGTCGCGCTGTAATTGGTGGCTTGTCAGCTGCAACAGTTGGGACTCTGATCTTTGTACCTGTCGTATACAGCATTATGCGACGTCAACCCCCTCGTCCTATTGATGAGGATGATGACGATTTAAATTTCTCCGATCCAAAGACAGCATATTCGTTGTCATCATCTCAAGGCAAGTCTTGAGCAATTCCAAGTATGCCATTCAAGCAGACTACAAAAGACAAAATTGTCAAAGCCAATAGACCTGTTGCAACAGGTAGGGAAAAGGGGAAATTCCATCCCTTTCCCCTACTTCAGCAAGAAGTCTAATGATGGTAATGACTCTAGCTATTAAATTTCTACAAACTAGATAATATGGGGCAGTTTACCTATGGATTCTCAGCATCGTCCATCTCCTGATTTTGAACAAGAAACAACTTCTAGAAAACAAAGGCGCGGCATTGGTGGAATTGGTTGGACTATAATTGGTGCTGTTTTTTTTGCTAGCCTACTGGCAATAGGTATTCTGCCCCGGTTAAGCCAAAGGTCAGAATTACAAGCAGCAGTCAAGGAAGCAAGCGTCATACCCTCAGTCAACGTGATCACTCCCCTTCGCGCTGCTGCTACTACCAATTTGGAACTACCTGGCAGTGTTGTTGCCCTTAACCAAACGACCATCTATGCTCGCAGTACTGGGTACTTACGGCGATGGTACGTAGATATTGGCGATCGCGTCCGATCTGGTCAGTTGTTGGCAGAGATTGATTCACCAGACACCGATCAGCAAGTTCTACAAGCGAATGCAGAGTTAGTGCAAGCACAAGCTAATGTGACTCAAAGTCGTGCTAATTTAGCTAAAGGGATTTCTGATTTGAAGCAAGCCCGTGCTAATTTATTGATAGCACGTCAGAGTTGGGAGCGCTGGCAATTTCTGGTTAAGAAAGGTGCAGTAGCTCAACAAGATGCAGATACAAAATATGCTACATATCTGGCTAATATTGCCGCAGTCGAGGCAGCACAAAACACTGTTAATTCTGACTCTGCCAGCGTCAAGGCAGCAGAAGCTAACGCTTACGCCAGTCAAGCAAACTTCAAGCGTAATACCGTATTGCAGTCTTATGAGAAAGTCACTGCTCCCTTTACAGGAGTGATTACCGCACGTAACGTCAATACAGGTGTTTTAATTTCAGCAGGTAGTGGCAACACCAGTACCAGTGACACCAGTACCAGCAATACCAGCCTTTATACTATTGCTGCTTATGACAAGCTAGATGTGAATGTGAGTGTTCCACAGAGTTTATCACCGTCACTTAAGATTGGTCAAACAGCACAAATAACAGTCAGAGAGTTACCACAACGAGTGTTTACGGGTAAAGTAGTGCGTACTAGCAACGCTATAGATCCCAGTACTCGCACTTTGCTGACACAATTAGAAGTGCATAATTCCGACGCTACGCTGCGACCTGGGATATATGCCAGTGTCAAATTTGCCATTAACCGCAACAATCCTCCCTTTGTTTTGCCAGATAGTGCCTTAGTCATTAACGCCGGAGGTACGCAGGTAGCAACTGTAACCAAAGACCAAACAGTACATTATCAAAAAGTTGCCGTTGGGCGAGATTATGGTACTGAAGTAGAAATTACATCAGGTCTAACAGGAAATGAATCGCTCATTGCCACTCCTACGGTTGATGAGATAGAGGGTTTGCGCGTGCAGCCAGTTGCACAAACAAAGTAGACTCATTAACAATTCAAAATTCACGCATTCAAACATTTTAGACAGTTTCATTCGGGGCTTAAATCCCCGTCTGAAACTGGCGCTACGTGTTTTGGTTGGGGTCTTAAACCCTTTATTTGCGATAATTAAAAAACGGGTCAGAGTCGAATGGCACTAAGTTAAAACACAGCCCTTGCCGTGACTGCTTCCCAGCCTGGACTATGAGGGTAAAAATCAAAAAACAATTAGGAAGAAAGCCCAGTGGCTAAACATCAGTCCAAACAGCGCTCACAACAACAGGTCTCTAGCACAGGGACAAAAGTTGCTGAAAACTCTTTCCAGATGCAACTGCAAGAATTGCTGAAGCAGAAAAAATATCGGCAGGCATTGAAAGAAATCCAAAAAAATCAGCGATCGCACCCTGATATTGAATTTACTCCCAAAGAATCAGAGATTTGGTTGCTACGGGGTCAGCAAGAATTCCAAAAACAAGATTTTAAACAGGCAGAAAAATCCTTTGGCCGCGCTCTAGAATTTGGTTTGGTCGGAGAAGTTCACTACTGGCAAGCAAGATGTTTACTGGAGTTGAAGCAACTAGATGCGGCGCTGAATTTGCTCAGGAATGCTTTTGAGGCAGGCACTCTATCGATAGAGTACAGCATCTGTTACCTAAAACTCTTGTTACTCAAAGGAGATACCGCCACAGTTGAGCAGTTAATTAACGAGCAATCCAAACACTTTAGTGCTGCCCAACTCGACTGGGTACGAGGTGTTCTGGCGCTAAAAAATGGGCAACCAGAAGCAGCTTTGACATCTTTTCAGAAAATTAAGCAAGCCATCACCGATGGAGACTCGCCAATAGCTTGGATTGTTTACACTCAACAAGTCAGTGGTAATTGGGATGATGCCGCTAATATTTTGGGGTTGAAATCATCTGGAAGGTCATCCGATTTGATCAACTATAGCGAACCAAAGTATTTGGATCATCCAATTTTAGAGCGATTGGCAACTTTCCAGCAGGGAAAAACGGGACAACAACTTCCACAATCTAGGAATCCGCAAAAAACAGTAGATAAAATTACCCAAGAGGTATTAACGGCGTTGCAAATGCTGCAACTGATTGACCAAGGCGATCGCCATGAGGCCGCACATCTGCTGTTGAAGATAGAGCGCCGTTCCACACGCTTTCCCGAACTAGAAAGTCTGCGTCCACTGCTGTTTACCCTAGCCGGACAACAAGCACTGAATCAAGGACAACTAAACTGTGCTGAACTATTCTGGCAGCTTTTGTTGACAGAGCAACCCTTTAACCCCCAGTTGGCAATCAATCTCTTAGAAGTTTTGGATGCTAATGATTCCGATCAAGAACGCCCACCTCTGTTGACCCGTTTCTTGAAGTGGTTAGAACAGGAAGCAAAACAAAAACCTCATGAATGGCCTTCACAACGATTAAAACCGACCCTAGCACATCTCCACTGCTGGATGGCAGATGCTTACATGGCAATAGATCGCGAGCGCGCCGCTTTGGGAGCTTTGCAACAAGCAGAACGGATCTGTCCCACATCGCCAGAATTACTGGGGCGCAAAGGACTAGTTGCAGCAATGGAGGAAAATTATCCCGAAGCGATCGCACTACTTACCCAAGCCCTAGAAAGTGGATGTCGGTATGACCCAGTTTACGGTATTTTACTGAGATGTTACCAGGAAGTAGGTGATAAACAAGCACACAATGAAGCTCGGCGTAAATTTGGCAAGCACTTTGGCGACCTGAGCATTGAAACTGAAGTGCAAAGATTACCTTGGGTAGATGCTCTATCTACCTTAAGTTATCCCTTATTTAGCCGTCTGGTGCAGACAGAAGATAAAAAAGATCCTGCTATCCGTGCTTGTCAGATATTCGTGAATGCAGTCCAAAGTCCGCCCAATTCCGGCGGTCGAGTTTCATTACACCAAAAAGCAGCAGTGGAAGCATGGGACACTCTCCTACAAAAATTACCTGGTGAAGAACAAATTTCTGTATTACAGGCGATCGCTCTTTCTATCCACCTCTTCGCCAAACGTGAAAAAGGCATCGCCGCTTTCACAAATCAGTATATTCAAAAGTTATTCAACCTATCAGCAGAACACAAAGAAGCGCAAGTTGCTCATCTTGTTGTCTTAGCTGTCAAAGAAAGTAATCCCCAAAAACTAGAGGTTCCTCTACGTAGCTACCTCGACACCATGCCCCAGCCAGGAAATGCTCTGGCAAATATTCAACTTCAGGTGCGCCATTTTGGTGAGATTACAACCCTTGTACCTGCGCTAGAAGAAGCACTACGACGGGAACCTCAAAATCCTTTATTGCTATTAGCTAGAGCCACTACTTACCACGTCGATCACCCAAACTATGAACAATTAAAGCAACAGGGATTTGAATTAGCCCGTCGCTTACAAGATGCCAAAGCATTACAAGCATTTCGGGAAGAACAGGCTTTTCTCTTTGCTCAAGAAACGGCTAGCATAATGCCAGATCCAGAGAACTTTGACAATCTAGATATGTCAAATATTGATGATTTATTAGAAGGGATGCTTCAAAAGTTATTTGGTAGTAAAATGCCCAAAGCCGAGTTTGAACGGATGCTTCCAGAACTCAAGCAAAGGATGTTAAACAGTATGCCTGACTTCTCAGATGAAGATGATGAAGAGGAAGAGGAAGTAGACTTAGACTTGATATTTAGAAACTTATCGTCTAAAAAACGAAGGGGTAGAAGAAAAGGAGGTTTTCAGGAATTGTTTTAACAGACAATTTTGGATTAATGATAACGAACAAATAGTAAATTGCGAATTGGGAATTATTTATGGCTGACCACTACGAACGCTTAGGAATTTTGCCAGGAGCAACAAGCGCCCAAATTAAAGCGGCGTATCATGCCAAGCTACGTGAATTCCCCGCTCATACTTATCCAGAAGAGTTTAAGGCAATTCGAGTCGCTTACGAGGCACTTCGGAAAGGAGAGACAGCTCAAGATGAGGATTTTTTGAAATTTCGTCCCCTAGAACCACAACTGAATCCAGAGATATTAAAACAGGTGCGAAAAAAAGCCCTGGCTCAACTAGAAGTTAGTTTAGATGATTTAATTCGTGCC
>CAZZZY010000007.1:0-26980 GCA_964658545.1 uncultured Acetobacteraceae bacterium
TTTTTACATTTGCCTTGTTGTACTAGTCCTAATAATCTATTTTAACCAAAAAATATAATTTTAGTTTTTAGCCAATTAGTATTGACAAATTAACTATAATTAATAATTACTACTTTTTATTAGTAAGCAGCTTTTTGTCTGCATCTTCTATTTCTAAAAGTTCTGGAATAGTCACAAAGCGATAGCCTTGATTTCTAAAGTTGCTAATAATTTCTGGTAAAGCTTGTACAGTTCTGGAACGGTTCCCACCACCATCATGCATTAGCACAATACCACCAGGTTTTGCATCTTTAATTACGTTATCGATCAACTTTGGCACGGCTGGTAATTTGTAATCTGTAGAGTCAGCCGACCACATGATCACAGCATACTTCTGGCCTTTGGCATAAGCCGCTAATCCGTTGTGCAAGATGCCACCAGGCGGTCGGAAAAGATTTGTTTTAGCGCCTGTAATTTGATAAATTAGGTCTGTTGTGCGATCAATTTCAAAACCTGCGGCTTGTTGATTAAAAAAATGATACCAGTGATGCCAAGTATGGTTGCCAATGACGTGACCTTGCTCTACAATTTTCTTTCCTATTTCGGGATAATTTTTTAGGTTCTGCCCGACGACAAAAAACGTCCCTTTGATATTATTTGATTTGAGAATATCTAGCACTTGCTCTGTAGTTTCAGGCCAAGGCCCATCATCAAAGGTGAGAGCAATTACTTTTTCACCCTGAGTCAGTTTTGCAGCTTCAATTATTGCCCCTTGAAAACGTGTCGGTACAGCGTAGGCTAGGCCCTTTGTTTGTGCTTCTTGCTGCCAACTTGTAAGCATCGCTGCCTTGAATTTCTCAATGCGCTGCTGAGTTCCTACGTTTGCAGCTATATCTTTGACATCTATATTTTGTCTACTCTGAGCTTCTGAAGCATTTGGTCTTAGAAGCATCATGAAAGCAATGCTAAAAACACCACCTAAAGCAAGCAGTGCAATTAATATTCCTTCTGGCCACAGAAATGACTTATTATTTTCCACCTCATCGCTCCTTCAAATATCAAACTATCAATCACAGTTATGACGGTACGTTATAGCACACTTTTTTAGATATCTTGGATACCACTTACTTTCTGCTAATCCTGAAAATTGGTATTGGGACTAACGGAAATTCACAATCGAGAAGACAGACGGCTTTCACTGAAATCTAGATGCTCTATATTTGGACAAACGCTTATACAATAGTTAGTAATGTTTAATGGCAACCATGCATCAAAGGCAAAATCTGCACTTCCACATTTTTATCGATAGCTCTAAGAAGAAGCATAATTAGATAATAATTAACCACACCCCAAAATCCTCTGAATAGGAGTTCTAAATTAGTTACTGTCTTTTAGTTCACAGCTAAGGTAGCATCGTCCTTTCAAGTTTTATAGCTTTGCAAATAGGATGAGCTAAACTGTCCTGTCTACAATTGACACTTTTTGTAGGCTGAAGTTTTAATCGTCAGACTTTTTGACAGAAAATTTGTATAATTTGCAACTTAGTCAATTATTTGATTAACATATAAAACTACTTACAAGGGGAGGGGTATCTTCCAAAAAATAATCTAGTAAACTATTAGTTATATTCTTGATAAGATATATTCTACTGCCAGTTGCCATTCCTTCCTTTTTAAGAAAAAGTTAAATTTTCAACTGACAGAATGTTGTCTTGTATTTTTTATGAGATAGAACGACGAAAATTGATTAAATATAGTTTCTCACTGCCAAGAGGCATTTATTCGTTAATCTAGTACTGTATCAAGCCAGTTTTGAGGGTTTGTAGTAAGCACTTTAGTGCTTAGAATATAAGGACTAAAGTCCTTACTACTAACCTGCTTACCCGTCAATTTAAATTTGACAGACTACTAGATACTTTTTACTCATTCAGCAAAAATAGTTTGATCAGCAGTTTAACCCTATTTTGGATGCTGATACTTATGTCTAAATTGCTAGTAACTTTTTTCTTTTAAATCTTCTCCTTGATCGTAAAGGAGATCCATATATTATTAATAGTACATTTTAATATATACTGTCACCGTATAATTACGGAAAATAATAATATATGTGTAGATGAGTTAAAATTGAAATATCGTAGCATAAATTTTTTAGACCATTAAATTCTAGATTTAGATGTAATATCTTGTAATATTTATTAATAAAAAATTCTCATGAACCTAAGCTATTGTATTGTAAATCACATTCAAGTCGTGGTTGCTTTTGTGTAATATCACTTAATAAGTATATTTAAACTTCGCCTCTAGCAAGACTGTCCTTTACCTTTTTTTGGTAAAGTGAAGCAGATATTGTCAGATATGCCGTAAACTGTTTTGCCAACTCTTTATATGCTCAAAGAAAAAACCGACTGGCTGCATAGTTTTACCAATCAGTAACTAGACTTTTTTAGCAGCAGGAAGCAAAACTGAAAATTGTCTAATAACTTGTCTTATAATTGCATCAATTAGAATTAGGATTCTTAATTATCTATCTGGGAATCCCAATCCTTAGCTTATATTGCTTTAGACAGGTCATTGTTTATTTACAGTACTTTTGCTTATCTTTGGTAGATGCAATGACTGTAATTATTTAGTATCTGTATGGATTTATGTCGAGCCCAGCTTGCTTATCACTATACCTTTTGAGTCAAAATAATCAAGGTATTTGTCCCACTTATTAAACTGGCTAGAAACTTTTATGATTCCTCACGAAAGTGATGCAAAAGAAGAGCATACGTCATTAAAAGTATTGCGTAGTTGGCAAGAAAATCTGATCTTAATTGCGATCGCATTGTGTTTGGCATTTCTGATCAGAACTTTTATCGCTGAACCCCGTTATATACCTTCTGATTCAATGTTACCCACCTTGCATACAGGCGATCGCTTGGTAGTTGAAAAAATATCCTACCATTTTCACCCTCCCATAACTGGAGATATTGTTGTTTTTCAGCCACCCGCAGAACTACAGCGTCGGGGATATCCCAAAG
This sequence comes from uncultured Acetobacteraceae bacterium, assembly GCA_964658545.1. Lineage (GTDB taxonomy): Bacteria > Cyanobacteriota > Cyanobacteriia > Cyanobacteriales > Nostocaceae > Nostoc. Next base: position 3,002 of record CAZZZY010000007.1, read on the forward strand.
ATCAAGCTTTCATCAAGCGGGTTATTGGCCAGCCTGGTGAGATAATTAGTGTTGATTCTGGCAAAGTCTACCTCAACGGTCAACCCTTGGCAGAAGACTACATCGCCGAACCACCAAATCAACCATATCAACCAGTGAAAGTCCCAGAAAACGAATTTTTTGTTATGGGAGATAACCGCAACGATAGTAATGACTCTCGCTATTGGGGCTTTTTACCCCAAAAAAATGTCATCGGTCGGGCAACGTTTCGCTTTTGGCCTCTCAATCGCATTGGATTTATGTGAGCTATTCAATTTTGGATTTGAGATTTTTCTTTCAATCCAAAATTCAAAATCTAAAATTAGCGGAGTTAGGAGTTATTTTAAAACCTTAAATAATACATCAGTTGGGCGATCGCATCACCAGGTAACTCCAACCGTCGCTGGAAATCGGCCAGGTTACGGTAAGGCCCGGCTGATTGCCGATTTTGGACAACTGCTTCTGCTAAAGACAAATCTATAAATGGAATTTGTGTCAACTTTTCAACTGTTGCTGTGTTCGGATTGACTAAATGGGTGGGACTTTCTAGAGATTCGTGGTCATAGTAAATAAAATTCAGCAGCGGCTTTAATGGTTCCATGCACCGCGCTGGTATAGCCAAAGCCGCAGCGATATCTTCAATACAGTAAAATTTAACACCAGAATGCGAAAGTTCTACAAGCGATCGCGCTTGGTGAATTGACAAACCTGGTAGGCGTAACCAATCATCTACAGTCGCTTGATTAGCATCAATGCGGATACCTAGTTTTGCCGCTATCTGAATTTCTTCCCCAGATTGGAGGCGATAGTAGGGATCGTTGAGAAGCTTGGCGCGGAGTTTTTGCAACCTGGGGTTCAAAGGTAGCCAGTTATTCATGTTGTCGCTTACCTCAAGAAATCTGGTCTAGCAATTGGCGGCGTTTTTGTTCAAACTCGTACTCTGAAATCAGTCCATCCTGACGCAAAGCATCTAATTCTCGCATTGCCTCAGCGATCGCTCCTACCTGATTATTTACTGTTTGTGAGTTCCTTGTCGCTGATTTGCCGAGATTAAAATTCCGATCAAAAGCTTCTTCGTCTTGGGCTAAATACCAAACTCCCTCAATAGCACTAGCGACTTTGGGAATAGGTGTCCAGGAAAGCAATACATACAAAACCCCCCACAACGGCTGTCCCAGATAGAATTTATGTAATCCTGAAATTGTCAGCGTGCCAGAAAAAGCTAAAACAGCAGCAATACTTCGACTTTTGCGCTTAGTCAACATATTTCTCATAAACCTACCAATACCACAGTTCCTCCAATCAGACAGTCAATTACCCTGTTTTGTCCTTCAGACTTTTGGATGGAAAATCCCACGCACAATTTAGTATTTGAAGAAATTTGAGTAAGTTTCACATGACTGTGCATTGAGCTTTGATGCTAATTTTAAGTTTTTAACAGCTTTATTACTACTATGTCACAGACCTTACTACCGCCAGGATGGGTTGAAAAGCTTTGTGATCCTTACGCTGTGCTAGGAATTTCTGTGATGGCTGATGATCGTCAGATTTTCAAACGCTATCACGCTTTAGCGAAACTACTACATCCCGATCGCTACACCAAAAGCAGGAATCCAGACCAAGAACTAGCAACGGCAATATTTAGCCGTTTAATTAATCCAGCTTATGAACAACTGAAACACCGACAGAAGCGTTTGATTGCGATCGCGATGCTACGATCAGATGCAAGAGTACTACAGCATAAAGCTTTGTCTTCTGAAAGCGCCATAGCTCAGGAAATTATGGAAATGTCTATACCAGAAGCAGAATTGTTTTACGAGGAAGCGATCGCCTGCTATGCAGAAGCTCAATATAAATCACTAGAGCAGTTTTATCAGGTTACTCAACAAATTAATATACTGAATCTAGTATATTTACGGTTGCATAAACCAGATATATTCCTTTCGCAAAAAGCTGTTCCCATCATCTCTGGGCTAGAAGTCAAGCCAGTTGAATTGACATTATCTGAACAACCGGATGTCAAACCAGCTTTGACAAACTACGCTCAACGTCACTACCAGAGGGCTATTGAGTACGTCAGGCTAGCCAAATGGCCTCTAGCGGTGCAAGAACTGCGCGATGCCATCAAGTTAGAGCCGAATAACAGCGACTATTATGCCTTATTAGGTTTGGTACATCTCAAACAGAAATTTATCGGTATGGCTAGGGTTTACATCTGTCAAGCATTAAAACTGAATCCGCAAAATTCACTAGCTTTGAAATACGCTCCTAGACTGAAAATTCCAGCAAGTGACAATACCAATCCTAAATCAATGGCTAAAGCTATGAGTATTGCGGCTTTATTAAGTCGATTTACACAGGGGAAAAGTTCTCAAGTCAAGTGTTGAAATTTCGGTAACAAACCGTACTAAAACCGAAGCTTTGTCACTATATTACTCCCCTAGACTAAAATAATAAATAGAAGTAAAACTATTAAGCTGCTGAGTCTGGGCGCTCAGTTTAGTATAAGCAATATGGGATTCTTCGATTCTGAGATAGTTCAGCAAGAAGCAAAACAACTGTTTGAGGATTATCAAGCACTAATCAAGCTTGGTAACAGCTACGGCAAATTTGACCGCGATGGCAAAAAGCTGTTTATTGAGCAAATGGAAGCCATGATGGATCGGTATCGCATCTTTATGAAGCGCTTCGAGCTATCAGAAGATTTCATGGCACAAATGACCGTAGAACAACTGAAAACGCAATTAGGTCAGTTCGGTGTCACCCCGCAACAAATGTTTGACCAAATGCACCTCACTTTAGAACGGATGAAAGCCGAGCTAGAAAAACAGACTTAGTTAATTTTAGATTTTGAATTTTGGATTAGCAATTAATCCAAAATCTAAAATCTAAAATTATTGTGACTTGGGGCGAGTAAACTGGGAAGGTGGCTTGAATTTTTCTACTGGTACATTCTTAAGTGCCTTCTCCATGAAATCTTTCCAGATGGGAGCGACCAGAACACCACCTGTTGCATGATCAGCTAATTGTCTGTTGTCGTCTCTTCCTACCCAGACAGCAGCTGTTAACTGTGGCACAGTACCAACAAACCAAATATCCTTTTCTGATGATGTTGTTCCCGTCTTCCCTGCGGCTGGACGGCCTATAGCAGCACCTTTACCAGTCCCTTCAGAAATTACCGATTGCATGACATCGAGAATTGCTGCCGATGCCCAAGGATCGAGAACTAGCTGAGGCTTGGGAGTGTTGTCTAGCAATACATTACCACTACTATCGGTGACACGGGCAATTACAGTTGGTGGCGACTGCCAACCATAATTAGCAAAGGTAGCATAAGCACTAGCCATTTCCAAAGGTGTGACACCAATTGCACCAAGAGGTAGGGAAGTAACAGGTTCCATCGGACTCGTAATACCTAAAGTCCGGCAAGTTTCGATCACTCTATTCATCCCCACAGCCTTACCAATCTTGATCACGGGAATATTGCGTGACTGAGCTATAGCCGTGCGGATTGGCATAGGTCCCCTAAAACTATTATCATAATTTCTGGGAGAGTACCAACCATTACCATCTCGATAGCTGACTGGAGAATCATCCACTGTTGAATCTGGCGTATACTTACCCGTAGCGAAAGCAGTATAATATACAAACGGTTTAAAAGAAGATCCGGGCTGGCGTTGAGCTTGAGTTGCACGATTGAATTCACTGGTCTTAGGATCTATACCGCCCACCAATGCTTTGATAAAATGCGTGCGTGGATCAACCGCTACCAGGGCCATTTGATTCTTAGATAATCCGTCCTCTAAAAGTGTCTTATGCCACTTCGTGACAGTTTCTTCTGCCATCATTTGGAAGTTGGCATCAACTGTAGTTTGTACCCGCATCCCGCCTTTGAGTAGTGTCTCACGCCCAAACTTTTTAGCTAATTCCTGCGCTACGGTATTGGTTATATAAGGTAAGGCACTACCTTGAAAGGATTTGATTTTGCCAAGTTTGATTTCTTGATTGAGGGCATCGTCGTAGTCTTGCTGGCTGATCCAGTTTAATTCCAGCATCCGCCCCAGCACTTCTTTTTGTTTCTGTTTGGCCAGCTTCATGCTCACAAAGGGGCTGAATTCTTCTGGTGCTTGGATCAAACCCGCCATCATTGCTGACTCACCCAAGCTTAAATATTCTGCTGACTTATTAAAGTAACTGCGGGCTGCCGTTTGTACACCATAATTGTTATGACCCCAATAAACTTGATTGAGGTACATTTCTAAAATTTGGTCTTTAGTAAGAATTTGCTCTAACCGGATTGCCAGCACCGCCTCCGCTAACTTCCGGGTAAAGGCACGCTTGTGAGACAAAAACAGGTTTTTTACCAACTGCATAGTAACAGTCGAGCCACCCTCTTTCACTCCACCTGCTACAGCGTTAACTACTACAGCCCGCCCAACACCAACAGGGTTAATCCCGTGGTGATCGTAGAAGTGGCTATCTTCACTGGCTAATACCGCCCGTTTTAAATTCGGCGAAATTCTATCTAGGGGTACGACTTCCCGGTTGGCTTCCCCGTGGATACTCGTTAAAAGTTTACCCTTAACGTCATAGATGTAAGTTGTTTCTGAAGGAAAAAAGTTGCGTAGCTGTCTTACATCTGGCAAATTACGGAAACTAATGGCTAAACCAACCAGTCCTCCGGCTACAATGGAACTTGCCAGCATGGTGATTGAGAGGAGAGTCCCGCCAGTTACCTGACCGACTCCTTTCAAAAACTCAAAACCTGATGAAGCCCGACGTTGTGGCTGTTTATCTTCAAAAGTCCTAGAAGACGACACGGCGATTTCACTTCCTCACTTATAAATTTAACTGTAATTGATTGGACGAAGCAAGGCGGTTAATTTTTTGCAATTATAGTAGTTTGGCAGATGAGAAAGTGGATAAATTGCAAGTGTTTATAACCAACTTAACTTCTAGTGGGCAAAACATAGCTAACAGTGGATTTTCTAGTATGACGCAAGATTTTGCTTGGCTGCGTCGTGGTGTTGTAGAAGTTTTTCCACAACCAGTTGATGTTAACAGTGAAAGTCTAGAAAAGCTTTTGGCAACTACAAACCAACCTTTAAGGATCAAATTGGGGATTGACCCTACTGGTACTGATATTCATCTAGGTCATAGCATACCAGTAAGAAAACTGCGAGCGTTTCAAGATGCAGGCCATATAGCAGTTCTAATTATTGGCGATTTTACAGCACGCATTGGCGATCCGACTGGAAAATCTGAGGTGCGCCGCCAGCTTACAGAAGCAGATGTCGCCCACAATGCCCAGACTTATCTTGACCAAGTACGTCCTATCTTGGATTTTGACACACCAGGAAGGTTAGAGGTGCGTTATAACTCCGAATGGCTCTCTGGGCTTAACTTAGAGAAAATTTTGGAGTTACTCTCCACGATGACAGTGGGGCAGATGTTGGCTAAGGAAGGATTTGCCGATCGCTATAAGAAAGAGAATCCAATTTTTATTCATGAGTTCCTATACCCGTTAATGCAAGGTTTCGATTCGGTTGCTGTTGAAGCAGACGTGGAATTAGGAGGGACTGATCAGAAATTTAACATTGCTGTGGGCAGAGATTTGCAGCGCCATTTTGGTCAAAAGCCCCAGTTTGGGATGCTGTTGCCAATTTTGATTGGCACAGATGGGGTGCAAAAAATGTCCAAGTCTTTAGGTAATTATATTGGGTTGTCGGAACATCCGGGGCAAAAATATCAGAAATTACAAGGGGTTCCAGATCATCTGCTGGAGGAGTATTTTGAACTGTTGACAGATTTACCTTTGGATAATCTGCCAGAAAATCCCCGCGATCGCCAAACACTCCTCGCATGGGAAGTTGTCAAGCAGTACCACGGCGAAACAGCCGCCCAAGAAGCGAAAGAAGCAGCCCAAAGCGGCGGAAAAGAAGGTGCAGTTCCCGAATTTTCTCTAGCTGAAGTATCGCAGTTTCCCGCTAAATTAGCCTATATTCTCAATGTCACTGGCTTATGTAAAAGTACAGGGGAAGGGAAGCGGAAAATTCAAGAAGGTGGAGTGCGCTTAGATGGCGATCGCATTACCGATGTTGATACTACTTTTGCTGATTCTGCCCAGTTACAAGGTAAGGTTTTACAAGTCGGGAAAAATAAGTTTGTGCGTTTAGTTTAAATGGGGAGTGGGGAATTGCCAATGAACGCAGAACAACGAGTTATAGTGCCTTTGGATGTGCCGGATGAACAAAGTGCGATCGCTCTTATAGAGCAACTTCCGCAAATCGGTTTTTGGAAAGTCGGTTTAGAGTTGTTTACCAGCACTGGTCCGAAAATTCTGGAAGTGCTGAAATCTAAGGAAAAGCGCATCTTCCTGGATTTAAAATTTCACGATATTCCTAACACTATCGCTGGTGCTTGTCGTAGTGCATCTCGTTATGGGATAGATTTATTGACAATTCATGCTACTTGTGGTATAGAAGGTCTGAAAGCTGCAACAGAGGCGGCACAAGAAGGCGCTGCCCAAACGGGTGTAAAACCGCCTAAGTTAATTGCCGTTAGCTTGTTAACGAGCATTTCTGCTAGACAACTGGCCTTTGATTTAAAGATTCCCCTAGAATTACCAGAATATGCCCTAGAAATGGCCCTGCTGGCTCAAGAGGCGGGATTGGATGGGGTAGTTTGTTCGCCTCAAGAGGTTGCACAGCTAAGACAAACTTGTGGAGATGACTTTTTGCTAGTTTGTCCTGGGGTTAGACCAATTTGGGCTGATAAAGGCGATCAAAAGCGATCGCTCACCCCGTCCCAAGCAATGATTGCTGGTGCTGATTATCTAGTGATTGGCCGTCCCATCACTACTGCTACTGAGCCGGAGTTAGCCTGGAAGAAGATTTATGAGGAGTTAACTGCGATCGCATGAAAGCAGGAATGAGTAGTTAGTGCAGGTAGCAAGAGGGAGGATTGAGGATTCCCCTACAATCAAGGGTTTCAGAGCAACTAAATTTATTTATGGAACGAAGTAAAAACGTTTGTTTCAAGACACCTAACACGATAAACAAAACGTCCTTATCAAATCCCCGTTTGGCTGATGCCGTGAGCGTCAGCCTCAATTTATTTATGGGGATTATCTTTTTACTTTTTACTTTTTAACCCCTCTGCGCTAGCAGAAAAAGAAAATGCCAACGACGGGGCGAAGTCTTTGTGTTCTGAGCAAAATTTAGAAACATTAACTATACAGCTACTGCAAGATTTGCCTAGTTACACTAATCGCGCTAGTCAACGCGCCCGTCGCCTCAGCAGAAGCAGTGATATTTACAGTTATATGCTAGTGGCAGGAAGACCTGAGTTTACTCCTCTACCGTTTAACCTTGAAAAATATAGTGCAGATGCGTCTAAAAACTCTACATCAGGAGTTGAGCAAGTTTTCTTTACTACCTTGGAGCGGCAGTACATAGGAAAGAAAGCGATCGAATTGCAAGAATTCCACTGGCTGTTGTTGACTAAAACAACAACTGGCTGGCGTTTAGTGATGATGTTTTCTCAAACTGGTTCCCAGTCAGCACAGCAGCCAATATCCCCACCACGGGATAGTAGTAATGGCACTGTTGCCCAAGGGGTTAATACTTGGTTACGCGATTGTCAAGCGGGAAGTATCCGACGGATGCGTACTGTGAAGCATTCAGCCCCAGATTAACCCCGCAAGTGCGATCGCTAATATCAGTTTGTATTTAAGTGGTTTAGGATAACCAGTACTAATAATGTTTGCATCTCAGAGGCAGTCTGTATAAGCATCCCAGGTATAAACTGAGAAAAAATTTGTATAATAACTAAAAAAGTTAGATAATCACATGGGTTGTAATTCTTTAAACCATGCCTGCGGTTACTGTTTGGTGAATCAGGATTATAACACCAGAGAAATTCAAGACTTTTTAGGACACCGCGATATCAAACACACTGAGAAATATACAAAGCTAAATGCTCGACGTTCCCTGCATTTTGATTGGGGTGATTTATGACATTGAGCGCGTCAGGGTATAAGGCGAACAATCTTAACCCATCAGGCTAAATCATTGAGAGTTTGCTGCCAATCTGCTACATATATCCCTTCACTCTCAAACCGCGATATGTGTTTTAAGTTTGTTGTCACAATTATGACCTCATCAAAACTCGGCAACTGGAGAATAGCCTGAGCAGCAAGAATTACATCACCATCCAAGCTGTCATCGCTTGCAGTCGGCTTTCCTTGGTTTCGCACCCATGCCCACAATTCTGCTGCTTTTCGCATTGTTTCAGGGGTTAGTGGTATGAGACAATTTTGACTAACTTTATTGAGGCGCTCTATGCTCAAAATCTTTCCTTGTCTCAACAGTTCTCGCCGAAGCTCATAGTCAGCTATCTCTGGCACACGTATAACAGTTTCATTATTCTGTAAAAATTGTAGCCACTGTCTGACTTTCGGTTCGGCTTTTGGATGCGTTACTGCACTTAACGGATGAGTATCTAGTAATATGACTCTGCTCATCTGAGCTTTTATAAAGGCGGACGATTCTGGTTTAAAGCTGTCTCAATTTGAGGGTAGGTTTCCTCATCGTACCCTGATTCATCATCCATCCATTCATCAACCAGTCCTATGACTTTTTTCAAAGAATCATCCTTATCTGCTTCTAATTCCGAAATTTGGACAACTTCATATTCATTTAGCTTACTGCGTTCTATCTTTTCTAAGGTGAACGCGTATCTGATATGACCTTTTATATTTGATCCTGGGATTACGGCTGGCAATGGAATACCGATATCAATGTCTCTCTTATCACTCCAAACAAAGGTCGTCCTCTGATAGCTTCCAGCACTAAAAATATTGGGCAACGGTAACGATTTTCCCTCAATCAACGCATCGACTTTGGCCCTAACTTTCAGCAGTTCCGCTAGAGAAAGGGCATCTAGTTGTTGCATAATCACATCAAGCGATGATGTCTTGGGCATAGCGTCAACATGGGTAAATCTGTCTTAATTCTATTGCAAAAAGTCGATTTTGCTCTCCATCAATTTTCGAGCCAAATACTTATTTCAAACAAAATAAATGTACATCATCCAACTAGCTGGTATCAGTGAAATTGCGTCTATGCCTTTAGGAAGATTTTCCCGAAATTTAGCTGATAAACAGCGAAAAAAAGCAGAGATTATTTAAAAACTAAGGCTGGCTTGAATTTAAGCGTTGTAACTCCCGTTCTTTGGCGATAACATAGAAATAAGTTTATTTCAAGCTTCTCAAATCGCCTTTGGCGTGAATTTTTTATGGAGATTCAATTAATCAACATCGGCTTTGGTAACATCGTGTCTGCCAACCGAGTAGTTGCTATTGTTAGTCCAGAGTCTGCCCCAATTAAGCGGATTATTACCGATGCGCGGGACAGAGGTCAGCTAATTGATGCAACTTACGGCCGTCGGACTAGGGCTGTAATTATTACCGATTCCAGCCACGTAATTTTGTCAGCGATTCAACCAGAAACGGTAGCGAATCGCTTTGTAATTTCCCGCGATCACCAAACTGTAGATAATTAGTAGTGGATTATTTCTACTCCTCTTTGTACTGGCTCGGCAGTACCACCTAAATTAGATAAGTTTTTTGTCACCCTTGCTATAAATTCTTTAGTCCCCAGTAGACTTGCCCAAGAACACAAGACTAATGAATAATATTTTAATTGATTGATTCATAGGTTGAGGGGATGATGCCATTTTTACCCATCCAGAGTAGTGCTACTACCGAAGAATGTTTACATTTAGGCAGGTTGATTGTTTTAACTGGCCCCAGTGGGGTTGGCAAAGGCACTTTAATGCGATCGCTCCTAAAACGTCATCCAGAACTTTATTTTTCCGTATCCGCAACGACTCGTTCTCCCCGTCCAGGGGAAATCGATGGCAAAAATTATTACTTTATCAGCCGTGCTAAGTTTGAACAATTAGTGGCTGAAGGTGAATTTTTAGAATGGGCAGAATTTACTGGTAACTATTACGGCACTCCCCGGGAAGCTGTACTTAACCAAATTCATTCTGGCAAGTTGGTAGTGCTAGAAATTGAACTAGAAGGGGCAAGACAAATTCGTGCTTCCTTCCCCAGTGCCCTTAGCATTTTTATTTTACCGCCTTCTTTTGATGAATTGGAGAAACGGATCCGCTCTCGCGCCCAAGACTCTGAAGAAGCGATCGCGCGTCGTCTACTCCGCGCCCAAGAAGAAATTCAAGCCGCAGATGAATTTGATATTCAAATCGTTAATGACGATTTTGAAACTGCTTTAAATGACATCGAAACGGTTTTGTTTAAGTAAGTTAAGAGTTAAGAGTTAGAAGTTATAAATTTTAACTCCCCACTCCTAACTCTTAATTTCCAAATTAACCAAATAAACCTTGAATTAGTCCCAGGTTGCTAGTCAAAAAGTAAGCAACTACTGCACCACCAATACCACCAATCAAAAAAGAACTGGCAAAGTTGTTCCAGCTTTCTTTAGAGTTAAAAGCATCTACTGGAGGATTAGGTACGGTAACGCTAGGAAGGGCTTTAGGTGGATTGCTATTGGAATACAAGGATAGACAAGCAGTGAGCAAAACAACTAAGCCGATCGCTCCCAGTAACCCAGCCAAGTTAGCGTTAGCTGTATCCCGCAGTGGGCCCAATTTGGCAAAGGGGCCAAATAGTAAGTAACCATGAGCCTGTCCAACTTCTAAACCGCGTCTAGCAGGAGACAGCCCTGGGCGATAGGCAGGTAAGTTATTAATGAACCACTTGCTCAAGGGAGAAGCATTAATCGGGGTTTCTAGGTTCCCTATTTGTGGATCGCGGAATGCGGGAAAAACAACTTCCCGATTTCTGGGATCGCTGGGGAGATTCTTTGATGCATCTACAGCTTGTGCCATATTTTATGTTCGCCTCTAAATTTAAAATGGTGGCATTTTTATATTAATAATAATTGTAGCTAAAGATGTCTTTTGGCTAAGAAGTTTAGAAAAATTAATTTAGCTAGTTTTAAAATGTGAAACTCGCGATCCTGTTTACAGGATCGCGAGTTTCAAAAAACTCTTTGTGCTGCCTATTTTAGTGATAATTCTGCTTAACTCAGCTGAATACATCAACTACATAACTTTAGGAAAAACACAAGACATTCAACTATGCTAAATCCGATTTTCCACTTATGGCAGTGGGTGGAAAAGTAGGTCGGGGAAAAAGAGGTTGAATTCAATCAAGATAACTGCTGTGATGGACAGCCAGATGGTAGCTGCCACAGGCGCTGTGGAAAGAAATTTAATCAAATAAGCTGATTGATCGCCTTTGTCTGCCATGAATTTAGTCTCCAAAACGAATGAATTAGTTAAGCTGATTAGCGGGGGGAAACGGGGATTTCTGAATCCTTGGCTGTTAATTTTCCAGAGAGGAGTTCTTGAACTGCTGCTGCGGGCCAAGCAAAGCCTGATGCCATGATAGGTAGTGCCAAACCAAGATCGATTTGGATTTCTTTTAATTCAGTGTCAGATTCCTTTTTGATTGCTTGCAGATAGGCACGACCTACCCAACCAATCCAACCAGCAATATATAGAAAAAGAATACTGGGGATCAAAAAGTCACCAGCCCGATCTAGACGACCATCAACAATCAAGTGGGGGTAGCCTTCAGGGCCGCACAGCGCCTGAGAATAACGCTCAAACCGCTTTTTCCCTGATTGGGGGTCAGCGGTGGTATTACGGGCATTAGCTGCTAGCTCTTGAAAAGCGGGATTGTCCTTGCACGGTGTCAAATTAGCCCCTAAAGCTTGTGCTGGGGAGGCAAAGTTGAACCAAAGACAAATCGCTAACATCAAAGCAAACAATCGTCGCATAGAGTTGTTTCCTTTTATTACAAAACAAGAAGTCCTTTGTACAAAACGAAGCGGCTTGTACAATTGTTTATTTGCATAACTAGGAAGTCATCATACTCTTGGGTGGGAACCGAGTAAAGTTTAAGTAAATAAAAGTTAAAGCTTCTCAACCAAAACTCATTAACTCTCAATGACAACCGTTTTAGCAATAGAAACCAGCTGTGATGAAACTGCCGTCGCAATTGTTAACAATCGTAAAGTTTGCAGTAGTATTGTGGCCTCGCAAATTCCAGTCCATCAGCAGTATGGCGGGGTAGTGCCGGAAGTCGCATCTCGCCAGCACTTGGAAACGATAAACGTTGCGATCGCCCAAGCCCTAGAGCAAGCCCAGCTAGACTGGGGAAAAATTGACGCAATTGCTGCCACTTGTGCCCCTGGACTCGTAGGAGCGCTATTGGTGGGGTTAACTGCTGCCAAAACTCTAGCGATGGTACACAACAAACCATTTTTGGGAGTTCATCACCTCGAAGGTCACATTTACGCAACTTACTTGAGCGAATCAACTTTAAATCCCCCTTTCTTGAGTTTATTAGTTTCTGGCGGACATACAAGCTTGATTTCTGTCAAAGATTGTGGTATTTACGAAACACTGGGACAAACCCGTGATGACGCTGCGGGTGAAGCCTTTGATAAAGTAGCGCGGTTGTTAAAGCTGGGTTATCCGGGTGGGCCAGTGATTGACAAGTTGGCACAACAGGGGAATCCCCAAGCCTTTGCCTTACCAGAAGGAAAAGTTTCTTTACCTGGTGGGGGGTTTCATCGTTATGATGCAAGTTTTAGTGGGTTAAAAACGGCTGTATTACGTTTAGTGCAGCAGTTAGAGAAAGATGGTGGACAAGTACCGGTGGCAGATGTCGCGGCTAGCTTTCAGGAAACCGTAGCGCGATCGCTAACCAAAAGAGCGATCGCCTGTGCCCTAGACTATGGTCTAGACACAATTGCTATTGGTGGAGGTGTAGCAGCTAATAGCGGATTAAGAAAAAACCTCCAAGCCTCTGCCGTTAAACATAACCTCCGCGTCCTATTCCCCCCTCTAAAATTCTGTACCGATAACGCCGCCATGATTGGCTGTGCCGCCGTTGATCATCTATCCCGTGGTCACGTATCTCCCCTCACACTAGGCGTTGAGTCTAGGTTAGCCCTTACCCAGGTGATGAAGTTGTATCAACCTGTTGAGTAGTCATTTGTCAATTGTCCTCTAATTTAGTTGTAACCACCAATGCCCCATTCCCCATGCCCTATGCCCAATAACTAATGACTAATGACTATCGACCGAATGCGATCAGCCACTTCATCCGGTTGTTCCAACATAGCCAGGTGTCCGCAATTAGGAATTTCCAGAACATTGTCACCACAGTATTGGAAAAGTCTATGAAAGCTAGCTAAATGGCGCACATACTTGGGTTCCATAACCTTATCTTCAGCACCAGCCAAAAAATAAACTGGCTGCTTCAGTTGGGATACTAGTTCAGGTAAACGATTGATTTCTTCCTCCGTTGTGGAGTCTAACAGAGTTCCTAGAGCCGCTTCCGGGTCTGCTACAACGAAATCAATCAGCCTCCGACGTGCCCAATGGCGGTCTAAAGGACGTGCCACACTAGCTCTAGTAAACAGCAAATCAATCAAAGGCACTTGGGACAGCCAACGCGGGCGGACTTGCAAAAATTTCTGGCCCGCCGAGCGAAACTGCTCAAAGGCTTCTTTGAGGTAAATACCACCGCCAGCGTTGATACAGATAACTCCCTTAACACACTCAGGTATTTGATCTGCTCCCCAAAGAGCGATCGTTCCACCCAAAGAGTGACCAATTAGCCAAGCACTGGTAATATTCAGCTGTTTTAGGATAATGGCCAAATCCTGAGCATAAGCAACAGGAGTATAAAGAGAATCGATTGGTGAGCTAAGTCCACTACTGGAGATGAGTGTAAGGTTCACAGACGTTTGTGCCCGACTAAAATCGGTTTTTACCTGGGACTGGGATTCACCAAAACCCCGCAAATCATAGGAAAGGCACTGCAAATCATTTGATAGGCGGGAAATCACAGGTTGCCAATATCCACGGCTATTGAGCCAACCGTGGATAAATACTAAAGCGTGGGGGCAGGAAGTGGGAGCCGTTAACTCGTATGCGTGTGGAACGCCCAAGATTTCGATAGTTGCCATACTTATATCGTACCCTGAAGGACGGATGCGACTAAATACGGAATACAAAGAGTTAGAAGTTAGGAGTGAGGAATTATTAATTTTTAATTACGAATTACGTTAGCGTGGCGGTAGGGAGTCCGCGTACTCCTACAAAGAAGCGAGCTACGCTTTTAGCGTCTTGTAGAGAGCGTCATTACGAATTATTTAACTCATAACTCCTCACTTGTTTCATTTCCCCAGCAACCTCTGTCGCACCCCTTCGGCAATTTTGTGACCGAGATATTCAGGAATGAGGCTTTCATTAGGCCCCAACAAGTAGAGAATTAGCCGTGTACGTCCACGCCAAACCAATAAATTGGCATTGACTACCAACAGGTCTTCCTGCCAAATTGCGTACATTACTTTGTAGAATAATCCTGGTTGATTATCGGCTTCAATCACTAAGGCAGGGAGATGAAAGACCGGATCGACATAAAACTCAGTTTGTACCTGCTCTAAGCCAGTGTCAAGATTGAATTCTACTGCTAGCATCTCTTCTACCTCAAACCGACCTCCTAAAGCTTCGCGGATAGCGCGACAGACATTTTCTGCGGTTTTCTCGGTCAAGGCTTTACTACCACGAGATACCAACAATTTGATAAAAACTAACATTGGCGGACGGATCTGACCGTATAGACTCAGACCGTGAATAGTCAACCCATAAGCTGCTAGTACACCAAAAATATCGCTGAGGAGAAAAGACTGGTTGCGGTAAGCAAAATGCAAGGCACTTTTGCTACCTTCCGGTTTCAGTTCAATAACAGCGCGTCTAGTTTTATAGAGACGGTAGGCTAGGCGTAAATTTTGCAGTTGAATCTCACTGCTGACGAATTGTTCATAAAACTGGGGAAAGGCTCGGTTAAAGCGCTTTAAGAGTTCCAGTGTTGAAGATTTTAAACCAGAAGCCATTGTTAAGGGTAAGACTCGCTTGCTTTCATCACCTGGGGACTAGGGGCTGGGTATTGGGGACTGGGAACTAGAGAAGTAGGGAAGAATTTTCCCAAATACTCAATCTCTTGTATACAGTTCACTCCTAAGCTAACGTGCATTTAAGTTCTATACGAGCAATTGCCAGGATTGGGTTTTTCCATTTTAAATTTTGAATTTTAAGTAGAGACTTCCGACCATCATAACTTCGGTGTCCCTACCTCCTACCTCCTGCCTCCTTCAAATTCTTACCCTTTTGGGGAATTTCTCCTAGCCTTTACAACAAAATGCTAAAGTTGAAAGTGATTGGTGTGAAACACGCTCTAACTAGCTTTTACCATCGCAAATCCCGAAAACAACCGAAAAAATTTGAGTGTAATGGGTAGCAGATGGGATAGCTATGTTAAACATGAATCAACACTCCTGAGAGTGGAAACCAATTTAGTTATACTACCCGAACCACGTTGGCATGGGTTTTTGGAAAACTTGGTTTAGTACTCCTGAATCTGCAAGGACAACTAGGACAAATCCCTTTGAAGAGCATATAGCGGGCGCTGCGGGCAACTCCAACCCCAGCAATATTAGCGAAGCTTCTTCAAAAGAGACTCGCATCGTCTTCAGTACGGAGCGAGATATTGACCTGTATGAGCTAGAAGAACTCTGTGATGCAGTTGGTTGGTCGCGTCGTCCTCTAAGAAAAGTGAAAAAAGCTATTGAGCATAGTTTTCTCGTTGCCTCAATGTGGCAGGTGAGAGGAAACCAAAAGCGGCTCATTGGTTTTGCCCGCGCTACCTCAGATCACGCCTTTAATGCCACTATTTGGGATGTGGTGGTTCACCCAGACTTTCAAAGTCAAGGACTGGGTAAGGCACTAATGAAATATGTTCTCAAAAAACTGAGGAGTGAAGAAATTAGTAATGTCACTCTCTTCGCTGACCCCCATGTTGTAGATTTCTACCGGACTATGGGGTTTATGGCTGATCCGGAAGGTATTAAAGGCATGTTCTGGTATCCTCACTAACGCTTAATCAAAATAAAACCCGATTTGCACAAGAAAATCAGGTGAAATGGTGAAAATCTATTATTTTGATGTGGTTTTGCAAGGTTCAGCCGACGAAGGCGCAAGTACATATCTTGTAAAACTAAGTCGGCGAAAAACCTTGATTAGTGCAAAAATGTAATCTCTCTTGTCTTTGCAAAGGATAAAAAAGATTAGGCATAAGCCGTATGATGTGATATAGTAACTTTAATGCTTTTGGTGAAGCGCGATCGCTTTGATGGGGAATTAAAACC
Organism: uncultured Acetobacteraceae bacterium; assembly: GCA_964658545.1. Taxonomy (GTDB): domain Bacteria; phylum Cyanobacteriota; class Cyanobacteriia; order Cyanobacteriales; family Nostocaceae; genus Nostoc. The sequence goes on from CAZZZY010000007.1 coordinate 19,333, forward strand.
AAAACCCAAGAGTAGGGAAGTACAACCGGGATGTAGCGCAGCTTGGTAGCGCGCCTGCTTTGGGAGCAGGATGCCGCAGGTTCAAATCCTGTCATCCCGATTAAATTAATATAGTTAACAGCTAAGGCAAATTGACCATAGTTTTATTACTAAGATGTGCAATTAAATTGTATTGTAGATTTGTACTGATAAAAACAAATCGCCTGTTATGGTGTTGGATTGGCTTTTGAAACCTAACAGGCAGATATCAGCTTTAAGCAGTAAGATATTCCTGACACTTAAGTTTGTATAGATTTGAGAAAATATTACGGCCAACACAAATGGAACGATTGATTAAGTAATAGCGTCACCCGATATTAGAGAAAGCCGATAAAATGGCATTTATCATCTCCAAGATTGACAAACAGAGAGACTTTTCGCTGTTTGAGAAGACATAATAATAGGCATCTACAGCATTTTGTGATAAACAACAAAGCGAAATCGAGAAACACACAACTTTAGCACAGTCAATTTGTGAAAAAAATCCGACAGCAACCCTAAAGAGTTGCGGGACATTGGATTTTGAGCGTTGACGCTTAACGCTCAACCTCAAGACTCACAAGGAATTTTTCACAACTGAAATAGATTGCTATATAACTAAAGCTAGTTGGTGCTGTGCAAATCCAACCACTTGTTTAATTTAATTGGATTATTGATGCGAGGAGTAGTCATGAAATCATTTATTCGCTTGGGCACAACATTGGGTATAGCTGGCAGTGTATTTTTAGCGGGACTTTCGGGAATAGGTACTCTACCAGGAATAGCCAATCTAGAGGCGGTGGCGTTGCCACAAGATCAGGTAGTGAAAAAGCTACAAGAAGTACCTGTATTCACGCTCACTAATCCTAAAGGGGAATTTGTAGTTATTTCGAGGAACAACGCATCCAAGCCAATCTCTCAAGTGGGATTTTTTATTAGCAAGCAAGATGCTCAAAATTTCCTTGACAATCGGCTCAAAAAAGAAAATCCCCAATTGGCAAGCACACTACAGGTAAGACCTTTGTCCTTGGCAGACTACTATAAAATAGTTCAAGAAAGTAAAAAGAAATCAAACTCTGTAATTTACACTTTAGTACCGACGCAAGAACAGGTAGCATCAGCAACAAGTATGCTGAATCAAAATGGTCAAAAAGGGCAGCAATTCAATGGTATTCCCTTATTTGTACCCAAATTTAAAAAAGATAATAGCTATCTAACCATTCCCCTTGCACAAAGCAACGAGCGATTCATCCCATTCTTTTTTGAGAAAGAGCAAGCAGTGGCTCTGTTAGACCAATTCAAAAAAGCCGTGCCAAAAGAAGCAGAGAATACTGAGATCCAGGTGGTGGATTTGTACGGTGTTATTGAGGCTCTCAATAGCAGTAACGACCCTAGTATAAATAAAATTGTTCTGTATCCGTCGCGGGAGTCCATCAGTTTTATTCGCTCGCTTGCGCCGAATCAATCACCAGCTGCTGCGTCCGCTCCGAAAAAATAACAGATATGTACTCCAAGGTTGAGGCATGGGGGAGGAACATCTGATAGTTTCTGGTTTACAACTTTGGCAGTGGCGAAATGCAGCTATCCAAGCGGCGATCGCCACTGATGTCCCACCAATGGAGGTAGATTGGCTACTCTTAGAAGTTGCTGGATTAGACCGCTTGGCACTGCGTTTAGAGTCTTTTAAAGACTGGCCCCAAATTCAGCTGCAATTGCCTCTTGAAGAGTTAGACCAGTTATGGCAGAGGCGATTAAATGACCGCTTACCTGTGCAATATATTGCCAAAGTTACACCTTGGCGTCAGTTTAAAATCGCGGTGTCGAGTGCGGTATTAATTCCTAGACCGGAAACAGAGTGCTTAATTGATTTAGCTCTAGCAGCTAGTGACGGTGGATCAGGACATTGGGCGGATTTGGGTACTGGGAGTGGAGCGATCGCTATCGGATTAGCAGATATCTTGCCAAAAGCAACTATTCATGCTGTAGATTACAGTTTAGAAGCTCTAGCGATCGCTCGAACCAACGCCGATAATTTGGGTTTTGCTGACCAGATTAAATTCTATCAAGGCTCCTGGTGGGAACCACTGGCATTTCTTAAAGGTCAGTTTAGTGGTATGGTGTCGAATCCCCCTTACATACCCACCAGCACCTTACCTACACTGCAACCAGAAGTTATTAACCATGAACCACATCTAGCTTTGGATGGTGGCGATGATGGCTTAGAGTGCATTCGCTATTTGATAGAAATTTCTCCCAGTTATTTACAACCTGGTGGCGTGTGGTTAATTGAGATGATGTCAGGACAGGCGGATGCAGTGCGAGAACTTTTGCAAAATCAAGGTAGCTATTGTAAAATTCAAATTCACGCTGATTTAGCTGGAATTGAACGCTTTGCCCTTGCTTATAAAAGTTAGAAAAGAGGGCATGGACGAGGCAGTGCGGTCTTCTCACATTGGGAGAGGCTAACACCAAGGGTTTCCCCAAATGGAGCAACTGCCGTCATGGGGCATAGCGCATAGGAAAAATGCTCCATACCTATAACCATAAAAATGACACAAGTTTCTTTAACAAATCTAGTAGCTGGCGCACGCGCTGGTCTTTTGGTCAGCTTTCCTACAGATACGGTTCCCGCACTTGCGACGATACCAGAAAAAGCTGGGTTAATTTTTGCGGCTAAACAACGCAGTCAAGACAAACCTTTGATTTTGATGGCTGCTAGGGCTGAAGATTTGTGGTCTTATGTCACAGGTAGTGAGAATGAGTATAAAGTTTGGCAAGAACTAGCACGCAAATACTGGCCAGGAGGGCTGACATTAGTATTGCCAGCGACTGAACGCTTACCAAAAGTTATGAACCCCATCGATCCAACGACAATTGGTATCCGAGTTCCAAACAGTGCGATCGCTCAAACTATTTTGGCGCAAACAGGCCCCCTTGCCACCACTAGCGCTAATTTCTCTGGTCAGCCGCCTTTGCAAACGATGGCAGAAATTGAGGTTCAGTTTCCCCAGGTTTTGACTTTAGCAACGACAGAATGTCAGGGTGAAACGGCAAGGATGGGTGTACCTTCCACTGTTGCTAAATGGACAGGGATAAATTGGCAGATTTTGCGGCAAGGTGCTATACAGTTAGATATTTCGAGTGATAACGAGATATATAGCAATCCTAAATGATTCGTAGGGTTAATTAACAAGTTAATAATTGCCAAATTATGAATTGGAGTAACTGGATATATCTAGGAGCAGGACTAGCACTAGGTATAAATTTTCATCGCTTATTTGCGCGATGGCTACGCCCGGAGCAGGCATTGTCAAAGGTTTCATCTAGCTCATCGCCATTAGAGCAAGAGGATGTGCCACCAAGATCGCAACCGCTACAGCAAACGCAGCTGGCATACCTTATGGCAAGGGAAATGAGCCAGTTTAAAGCTGGTTTTTTGGCGCGGACTACCCATGAATTGCGATCACCACTCAATGGTCTAATAGGCTTGCATCAGTTAATTTTGTCAGATTTGTGTGAAGATCCAGCTGAAGAACGAGAATTTATTGCCCAAGCTCATGAGCGAACGTTGAAGTTGCTGAAGCTGATGGATGAAATTCTCACCGTTGCTAGAACAGAACACGGAACCAATAAATTAGATATTCAGCCCCGATCATTAGCCCAAATTTTGGCAGAGGTTCATAACTTAACTTATATGCTGGCGGCCAATCGCAATTTTCCCTTGCAATTGTTACCCGCAGACCCAGAAATTTATGTTTTGGCAGATTTCCTCTGGCTCCGCCAAATATTGATCAGTTTAATAGACACTGCAATTACTCAAATGGAGGAAGGCAGCATCTGTATTTCCAGCAGCACCATACCTACAAATAATTTTGTAACCATTTGGCTGGATGTACCAACCCATGCAATCACCTGGAGCGAGCCGATTGATTTACTCAAATCTGAAAATCAGCCGATCCAGATTGACCAAAAGACCGTTGCTCTTTCCCCAGGAATGAGGCTATTAATCAATCAGACTTTAGTGGAAGTTATGGGAGGAAAGTTAGAAATTCTGCCTTCGAGCATTGCGCAGGAACCACATGAGGAGATTACCAGATTACAAATCTCTATCCCCCTAGCAATTCCTGAAGCTCAACTTCTTTATTAGAAAGGAAAGCGCGGTTAGCTAGGTTGTGTAACACCATTGTAGTGGTGGTGTTGGTTTGAAAACCAATCTTTTCGTAGAAACCCTGCTGGTGAGTAGTCATCAGATAAACGCGCTCAACCCACTTCATGCGGGGATGACTCAAAACGGTTTCTACTAAATTGCTACCCAACCCACTATGCTGATACTCTGGATGAATCACAACATCCCAAATTGTGGCGCGATATATGCCATCAGATGTTGCTCTAGCAAAGCCAATGAGTCGATCGCGATCGCAGACGGAAATCACTGGTTCACTGTTGGCAATGGCTATACCTAAATCTTCAATACTGCGTCCCTTTGCCCAGAAAGCTGCAATGTTTAACAGTTCTTGGAGTTGGTGAAGGTCAATTTCAGACTGGCGATCGCTAAATTGAATCTGAGACTCATTCATGTATGGCATCCATTTTTGGCAGTATCTTTGTATATTTAAGTCATATTTTCCTACAAATTGCTGTAAGTATATATGTATATGCAAAGATTTCAAAAACTAATGACAAACCCATTTCCACAGAGGATGACTTGGCCCCTGCTGACGTATCCGATAAACTTGTTTTTCTAAACGTTGTTTTTCCGGTTGTGGTATTCCAAATAAAATATTCCGACTTTGCCAAACTAAAACAGCAGCAGTCATCCCCATACAAAAGGCTAAACCGAAGGTAGATAATGGATGATAAAAGAGTCCATATCGCACGGCTACCCAGGTAAAATATTGTTCCCACAGAGAAATTTCTGCACGTAGACCCCACAAGCTCACAGGCGCAATGGTGAGCCACAAACAGCCGACAAACAGCCATCTACCGTATACTGTCAGTTTGTGTAGCCTTTGTACTTGTTGAATAAAGGATGCGTCAGAGTTATCAAATTCTGGATTAGAGATTAATGGTTCTTCAGGTTGATCCATAGAAGAATAAAATTCCAAAGCCTGAGTGAGCAGTTCAAAATGCTTTAACCTAATTGTAAAATGCACAGAAGTTTAACTATCCTGAGAGCTGGCAGATTTATCAATTGGATCTACGTTCTCGACCACCGGGGATTGACTCCTGCGCTCTCGCCACCAAGCAAAGAGAGTACTGGCGATGAAAATACTTGAGTATGCACCAACAGTGAATCCAATAATTAAGGTAAGGGCGAAGTTTCTCAGGGTTTCGCCGCCAAATAGGAATAGGGAAAACAATGTTAGTAAAACGGTTAATATGGTATTGATTGATCGCGTTAAAGTTTGATTGGTTGCATCATCAACAACTTTGTCAATGTGATCGTTAGGATGTAGATTCAGTATTTCCCGAATGCGATCGTAGATGACCACGGTATCTGTCACTGAGAAACCAGTAATAGTCAAAATAGCAACGACAAAAAGGCTATCAACTTCAATACCTGCTACTAATCCCAAGATGGAGAAAACACCCAGCGTAATCAAAATATCATGGAACAAGGTAATAATTGCGATTACGGCATAGTCCAACTGGAACCGTACACTCAAATAAATAACGATGCCAGCAAAGGAGACAACCAGAGCTAATAACCCTTGGGTAAATAGCTGACGGCCAAGTGTCGGCCCAACGGTGTCAATTTGAGTGGCTTTTGGGTCAAAGGCTCCAATTTTTTCACTCAGAGCTGTTTGCAACTGGGTGCGTTGCTCCACATTTAATGTCTTGCTGCGAATGGATATTCCCTGTTGGTTTTTACCAACAACTTGGATGCTACTATTATTTAGCTTCTGAGCATCAACTACTTCTCTAACATCAGAGATATTAATCGGTTGAGTGCATTTGTCTGGTTGTGTACAATCGCGTTCAAATTGTAGTCGAGTCCCACCAACAAAGTCGAGACTGGGACGTAGCGGTGCGCCTAGTTGTTGCCAAGAAATCAGCATCGCCACGATGCTAACGATGATCAGGGTGGCAGAAACTGTCCACCACAAGCTCCGACGTTTGATGACACTAAATTTCATAACTGCACCTCTGCACCAGACTTAATTGACGTTGAGAGATTGGGACAAAACAACTCTGGCTTACGCAAGTTGGGAAATTGCAATGTTAGAAACAGCAGTGTGCGGCTACAAGTAATGGCAGTAAACAAATTTACGCCCAACCCTAGTGCCAATGTCAAAGCAAAGCCTTTAACTAAACCGGCTCCTAACCAAAACAGTGCAGCACAAGAAATTAATGATGTGACATGACTATCTAAAATACTAGACCAAGCTCGGTAAAATCCTGACTCTACAGAACGATATAAAGTTTTACCAGCACGTAGTTCTTCACGGGTGCGCTCAAAAATCAATACGTTAGCATCAACTGCCATGCCGATACTGAGGATAAACCCAGCAATACCGGGGAGAGTTAATGTAATGCCTAGCAAAGCGAAGGTGGCATAGGTCAATAGTGCATAGATAATCAAAGAAAAATCGGCAATTAACCCTGGTAGTCGGTAGTAAACTAACATGAAAATCAATACTAACACCAATCCGCCAATGCCAGCGTAAATACTACGTTGAATACTATCTTTACCTAAAGTTGCCCCGACGGTACGGTTTTCAACTATTTCTACTGGTACAGGTAATGCCCCACCCCGGAGTTGCACACCTAAGTCATTGGCTTGTTGTGCGGTAAACCGTCCTGTAATTACGGCAGAGCCACCACTAATACCTGCGGCAGCAAATTCTATACCTACAGTAGGAGCGCTGATCAGTTCATTGTCCAGAAAAACACCAATGCTCCGCCCAGTGCCCGCAAGACTTTTTGTCAAATTGGCAAACAGTTCACCACCCTTTTGGTCGAAGCGAATGGTAACATGCCAGTTGTTACCTTGAGTTGGTTCACCATAGGCATCCTTGAGGTATTTGCCAATTAGCGGTGGATTGGTGCTTTCAAACAATTCTGCGATCGCTTGATTATTTTTTTGTAAATCTTCTTGATTCTTAGTAATTGCTGCTTTGTCAGTACTCTTTCTCAACTCTTCTTGCTTGACTTTCAATTCTGCTCTAGAGCCTTGGAAAGCAAACAGTTGAGTTTCTGTATTCGGCTTTTGGGTCCGAAATTCTAACTGCGCCGTCCCCCCTAACACCCGTTCGGCTTGTTCTGGATCGTTTACCCCTGGCAATTGTACCAATATTTTATCTGAGCTGACAGTTTGGATCACTGGCTCAGAAGCACCCAGACCATTAATCCGACCTTCGACAACTTTCTTCACACCTTCCAATTCGCGTTCGGTGATTTTGGGAATTTCTGGTGATGGCTTCACCTGAATTGTTAGCTGTGAACCTCCCCGCAAGTCCAGTCCCAGGGGTATCGGAATTGTAGCAATCACCGTTATCGCGGCGATTATCAGAACTAAAATCAAGATTAATAGCGATCGCTGTCTTTGCATACCATAACTCGCAACTGACAAACGCTATAATAGCGTTCTTTTGAGGAGTTATGAATGGGGAGTGGGGAGTGGGGAGTG
>CAZZZY010000008.1:0-26454 GCA_964658545.1 uncultured Acetobacteraceae bacterium
TTGATTTTGAGGTTGATTTTGAGCTAATGTTTCCGATGAACGATGTGATTTTTTGTAGTTCAGTGGATTGTAATGTTCTTTTGCTGGTTTGATAGCAGTAGTTTCTTTGACAACAAGTTTTTTAGAATTCTCTTCTGCTGTTTGTTTTAAAGCATTAATTTCTTCTATAAGTTGGGAATTCGCTTCTGCTAGTTGCAGCGCTGTTTTTTTTGTTTCCTCAAGTTCTTTTGTTACCTGTTGTAATAATAATTTTTGTTCCGATACTAATGTTTGTTGTTTAGATAACTTTGATTGCAAATCAGCAATTTCTTGCCCTAGAGATACTTCATTTTTGTGGATTATTTCTAGATTTGTTGTCAATTCTTTGACAGTTACTTCTAAATCAGCTTTAGTGGGACTTGTGCGCCTAGTAGAATTTAGCTCAGGTGTTTGTGCTGAGGATTCTTCATCAGATGAAGCTTCTTCTTCAGCAATTGCTTCTGCTGTAACTTCGATCGCTGATTCACCTTCTGGGGGTGTAAATTTTTGCGCCTCTTCTTGTAATAAGTCAGAGAGACTTTGTTTCCTAGCCATTATTATTTTCTCCAATCACGCTGTAATTCATCAGCCGCACGGCGGTAGTCTAACTCCGCCTCTTTGGCATTATTTCCTCGCCATTGAGTGATCGCTACACCCTCAAGTGCTGCTCGTTCATGAGCTTTATAGGTACGGATAAAGGTATTAAAAGCAGGAATACCTAGCCGACTGAGAGTGTTTTTTGCTTCTAGTGCTTCCCCGATACTGCGCGTATCGACTTTGGTAAGCAGTACCCGATGGGGGGTTCCCACGGGGATGACGACTTGCTTGACTGTTTCCACGAGGATAGCTAAATCCATTGCGGATGGGGGTGTGGGCAAAACTAGATAATTTGCGATCGCAACTACCGCCACTAATGCTTCAGAGCGCAGCGCCGGAGGTGTATCCACCACTACTAAATCGTAACCTGTTATCTTTCCTAAATCACTTAAAAGTGCGGGATCTGTCTCTTGAGATAAATCAAATCCCATTCCCTGCTGACTGCGCCCAAACCACCAACTGGCAGAACCTTGAATATCTGCATCAATCAGCAACACCTTTTTTTTATTCGCAAAGTTTGCAGCTAGGTTGACTGCGGTAGTCGTTTTACCGACTCCTCCTTTACCGTTGAGAATAGCGATGATTTTTGGCACTGTTGCTTCCGATGCTGCCTTATACCATTTTGGATTTTAGACTTCGACTTCTTGCGAGACGCTACGCGTAGCAAGATTCCCGACAGGGGTACGCTCAGTCGAACGATTTTAGATTGTCAAAAAGTTAGTGGTAATCGCTTTGGGAAATCCATCTGTTGCAATCATTTTTTAAACTGGTATTACAAAAATATACCGCTTTGTGTGTCCCTAAATAACATAAAAACTCGTAACAATAAAATTCAGAAGCCATTAATTCCTCAGACTCCTATGATAGCAACTTACAATCTGCCTGATGGGCCTCAAATGCCGCGCTGGTTGAGGATGATCAAGTTTATTGGTCAGCCAGTCAAATATGTCGATGATTTTGCCAAAATCTATGGTGATACTTTTACAATCAGGAGTAGTCGCAGCGATAACCATCTTGTGTACTTTAGTCAACCCCAAGCGCTTGAGCAGATTTTTACTGCTGATTCGAGCTATTTTGAGGTTGGCAGGGGGAACATAGGATTAAGATTTTTGCTTGGCGATCGCTCCTTTATGTTATCAGATGGCGATCGCCACCAGCGCCAACGGCAACTCTTAGCTCCCCCCTTTCATGGTGAACGGATGCGAGCCTATGGTGAGGATATTCGGAAAATAACCCAACAGGTGAGTCATGAATGGCAAATTGGCAAGCCTTTTAATATCCGTGAGTCGATGCAAGAAATTACCTTGCGTGTTATTCTACGGGTTGTATTTGGTTTGGATGAAGGAGAGCTTTTTGAAGAACTGAGGCGATCGCTAAGTGACTTACTAGACTTCATCACTTCGCCTGTAATGTCCAGCGCCTTCTTTTTCCGCTTCCTGCAAAAAGATTTCGGTACGTGGAGTCCGTGGGGTAGGATTTTACAACAACGGCAAAAAATTGATCGACTTATTTATACTCTGCTTCGAGAACGTCGGCATGAACCCGATCAAAATCGCCAAGACATCCTAAGTTTGATGATGGCTGCTCGTTATGACGATGGTCAAGGGATGTCAGATGAAGAATTACACGATGAGTTAATGACACTACTAGTAGCGGGACATGAAACTACCGCTTCTGCATTAACATGGGCTTTTTACTGGATTGACCATTTACCAGAGGTGCGGGAGAAGTTGCAACAGGAACTCAACACCATTGGAGTTAACCCCAATTTGAGTAATATCGCTAAATTGCCCTATTTGACAGCAGTTTGCCAAGAAACATTGCGAATTTACCCAATTGCCATGACAGCTTTCGTGCGGGTTGTGAAAATCCCTATTACAATTATGGGCTACGAACTGCGAGAGGGAACGGCAATAATCCCCAGTATTTATTTAGCGCATCATCGGGAAGAAGTTTACCCACAATCCAAGCAGTTCAAACCAGAACGCTTTTTAGAAAGACAATATTCACCCTATGAATATTTACCCTTTGGTGGCGGTAATCGTCGCTGTATTGGGATGGCATTTGCCCAGTATGAAATGAAAATCGTCTTGGCAACTGTTTTGTCAGAACTTCAAGTATCGCTAGTGAATAAACGTGCTGTGTGTCCTGTGCGCCGTGGGTTAACATTAGCTGCACCAGCCGGAATGCGGATGGTTGCTACACCTCAAGTTAAGGGTGCAAATACAATTGCTGTCTCTAGTTCATGTTGATGAAGCTATGCTGAAAGCGATGACTTTGATTCTCTAACAAAATGGACAGACCAAATAATAAATAGCTGGGATGACTATTGTGTAGGTTCCCTTGCGATTTGATAGAGAAGTTCCCAGCTTTAGTAAAAAGCAATCAACTAAACAACAAGCGCAGAGTTATTCCTCTTCCTTTGCGTTTCTCTGCGCTTCCCTTAGCGTTCCTCTGCGTTAAAAAACAATCTCTTGACTCATCCTCTCTTCCAAAACTTCCAATAACCCATCCACATCCTTCCCAACTTCCTCAAAACAAATCGGTGGCGCTGGTTCCGATGCAAACTGAATTAACTTAATTTCCCCCTTCCCAATCCCAATCATCACAACTTCCACTTCTGGCTGATGATTCTCGACAATTCCCAAAATTTCTTGCAGCCGATTCTCAACCTTAATATTTAAATTCTCAATCTGCTCTTTCGGACAATAAACAAAATGCGGCGTTGGTTGCAAATCAATACCAACAGTACCTTGACTGTCACCATTTGCTAACCACAATCCCCAAAATAGCGCCGCCAATTCTTGCTGATTTGCTTTGACAAATCTATCCAACTGGATACGCCACTTGTTATCACCTGATTCTGGTTGATGATTATTGCCAAAAAACATAAATAATTCGTAATTGAGACAGGAAGAAGACGCGAAACTTATCTTAAACCTGATTGTACACGCCAGAGGCTAGAATAAATCCCATCTTTCTCCAACAATTGCTCATGGGTTCCCGACTCTACTAATTTCCCATGTTCCATGACATAAATGCAATCGGCATTGCGGATAGTGGAAAGACGATGAGCGATCGCAATTGTAGTTCTATCTACTGTAATCCGTTCTAGCGATCGCTGGATTGCCGCTTCTGTTTCATTATCCACTGCTGAGGTCGCTTCATCTAAAATCAGAATGGGGGGATTCTTCAAGACTGCACGGGCGATCGCAATCCGTTGTCTTTGTCCACCAGATAACTTTTGTCCTCTTTCCCCCACAATTGTCTCATAACCTTCGGGCAAGTTAATAATAAATTCGTGCGCCTCTGCCACCTTCGCCGCCGTGATAATTTCTTGCTCTGTAGTCTCAAAGCTACCATAAGCAATATTCTCCGCTACAGTACCATGAAATAAAAAGACATCTTGACTCACCAAACCAATGCAACGACGTAAATCTTGTAAATTCAAACTTTGTAAGTCAATACCATCCACGGTAATACTTCCCGTTTGCACTTCATACAACCGCAACAAAAGTTTGACTAAAGTGCTTTTACCAGAACCCGTTGAACCTACAATTGCAATGGTTTTACCCGCAGGAATATCCAAAGACAGATTTTTAATCACAGGAAATCTATCTTTATAGGCAAAATAAACATTTTTAAATTGCACTTCACCGCGGACTTTGTCTACTGGTAAAGCTACATTCCCTGTATGAATAGCGATAGGAGTATCTAACAAATTCATGACTCGATTAGTAGAAGCCATTGCGCGTTGATATTGGTCAAAAGTTTCGCCTAATCTTGTTAAAGGCCACAGCAAGCGCTGGATTAAAAATACTAATACGCTGTAAGTACCTACAGACATTTTTCCAGAAACTGCTGCCATCCCGCCATATAAAAGTAATGCGGTGAAACCTACCAAAATCAGCATCCGAATTAACGGTACAAAAGCAGCAGAAAGAGCAATCGCCTTGGTATTACTGCGGCGATAAGCTTCACTATCTAATTCCAAACGAGAGGCTTCATAAGTTTCGGCGGTGAAACTTTTAATAGTAGTTATTCCACTAATATTGTTTGACAAACGCGAATTTAGAAAACCTACCTTTTCCCGGACATCAGCGTAGCGAGGCGCAAGCAGTCGTTGATAAGCAAAGGAACCCCAGAGGATAAATGGCATCGGCGATAAAGCCATCCACGCTACACTAGGAGCCAAAATAAAGAAAGCTGCGCCAATAATTAAAACAGTTGCGGAAACTTGGATGATATCATTGGCTCCCCCATCCAAAAACCGCTCTAATTGGTTAATATCATCACTAAGGATAGACATTAAACCGCCAGTGGTGCGTTCTTCAAAATAAGCCAATTCCAACTCTTGCAAATGTTTGTATGCATCCAAACGCAAGTCATGCTGAATATTCTGAGCCAAATTCCGCCAAAGTCGAGCATAGGCGTACTCAAAAACAGATTCTAGTATCCAAATGATGACGGTGAGGAAGGAAATAATCAAAAATTGTCCAAAGACATCCCGTACCCCTAACTGGGCAATTATGGAATCCTGTTGCTTGACTACTACATCCACTGCCACACCAATTAAGGCAGGTGGTGCCAAGTCGAAAAATTTATTGAGGATAGAATAAGTAGTCGCTAGCCAAATTTGTTGACGATACTGATGTCCATACTCAAGTAAACGCTGGAGAGGATGCGTTGAATGTTTACGCCTTCTTGATACCTGATGAGATTTTAATACAGTAGCCACGTATTTTTGCGGTTTCGTGCATTTGATATTACCACAAAATAAAGTCTTCAGTCCTGAGTCGGAAGATTAAAGACTTAATTCAGACCCCTTAAACCAGTAATTTATGAAGGATTAGAATTGATTGAAATCTGATCCACCGCTAAGGTAGCTTCATCTAAAACCAAAACGGGCTTGAAACTGTGTTTATAAAACTGTGCATATCTATGCAAATGTCTGAAATTACTAAGATTTTACGAATAGCTGTAACCATCTTTTCGGTGAACAGCTTTAAGAACGTAACTAAGTTTGATTCCTATGCGCTTCTTGCCAGCAGCAGGATATATCTCACCGTTGCCATCACTATAGGGACACTGCGGCCTTGCCAGACTCCATCAGTTTTCGAGCCTGTGCAGGATGAATCGGATTCATCGCCGTATGGAAAGCATCAATCAAGAAAACGTAATTACTCATATGTTTTTGGTCGGTTTGACCAGTCCTTAGTAATGTTTGCCTCGACAATGATTTAAGAGCTTTTTAGGAACCCAGCACTACAGCTATAAACCTGTTTACTGATTGCTTAACTGAGTTCGACAGAGCTACAAGCTGGCGTTCACTTGTAGGTGTCATGACTCAAAAATCGTAGCCAACCTTACAAAGGAGGCAGGTTACTCTTTTTTACGGCTAAGTCATGCACGCTCTGACTTTTGTACATATTTACCTACATTTAGGTAGATTTGCATAGGTTTTTCCGAGCGGCAGATTCTTTAAGACTACTCCCTACAAACTAATGACAATATAATTTTGACTTTTTTCGGAGATGTCTATAATAAAGGGGCTTTTACCTGTGGCTCTTTGAGATTTTGGGTATTATCCTTTAATTTCCCACACATTATATCACATCTATAGTGTGCCTCAAAAAATGGTCTATAGGAGTTAAAACTGAATATGGCAATCTCTGATATCCTCGAAGAACCAAAGCTTTTGCGTCTGAATCGCTGGTTTGGTGGACTGCGTGGCGATTTGACGGGAGGACTAACAGCAGCAGTGGTAGCATTGCCTTTGGCTTTAGCCTTTGCGGTAGCCAGTGGTGTGGAACCAAAGGCGGGACTTTATACCGCTATTGTGGCAGGAATTGTCGCGGCAATTTTTGGTGGTTCGCCGGTACAGATTACAGGGCCGACAGGGGCAATGGCTGTAGTTTTGGTGGGAATTGTCGCCAAGTACGGCCTTGAGAAAGTTTGGATTGCTGGGGTGATGGCTGGGATTATCCAGATTGCCTTGGGGGTTGCCAAACTTGGACAGCTAGTGAAGTTTATTCCCTATCCAGTGACGGCAGGTTTTACCAATGGTATTGCCGTGATTATATTTTGTGGTCAATTAAATAATTTCTTTGGTTTACAACTACCACGTAGTGAACATTTCTTGCCGGGACTTTGGCAAAGTTTAACTCATGTAGAAGCTCTAAACTGGGCTGCTGTTGGGTTGGCAATTGTGGTGATGGCAGCCAATATTTTATGGCCCAGGATTAATACGACAATACCGGGTTCTTTAGTGGGGTTGGTGTTGGCAACGGGGATAGCAACTTATTTCCACCTGGATGTACCGACAATTGGCAGCATTCCCCAATCTTTACCAATGCCTCAAGGTATTCCCCACTGGAATGATTTTAGTGTGATTCGAGAACTGATTAATCCGGCTTTGGCTTTGGCTGCACTGGGGAGTATTGAATCTTTACTATCGGCAGTGGTGGCTGATGGGATGACAGTGAGCGAAAAACACAATAGCGATCGCGAATTAATTGGTCAAGGATTGGCAAATATTATTATTCCATTTTTTGGCGGTATTCCCGCAACAGGTGCGATCGCTCGGACTGTTGTCAATGTCCGTTCTGGCGGTAAAACCCGACTATCTGGGGTAATTCACGGCGTTGCTTTAGCCATTATTGTTTTAACTTTAGCACCCCTAGCAGCACAGATTCCTTTAGCGGCACTTGCTGGCATTCTGATGGTAGTTAGTGTGCGAATGATTGAGTGGGAAGCCATTGGTTTACTAATGCGTGCTACCTACTCCGACTTTGCAGTGATGATTCTCACCTGGCTAGTCACAATCTTGTTTGATTTAGTTCTCGCTGTAGAAGTAGGATTGATGGCAGCCGGAGCCTTATTCATCAAACGGATGAGTGATTTAAGCCTAGTTAAAATACCTGAAACCGAAGTATTTCCCCCTGGTACTCCTCTGGAATTAGGTAAAGAAATTGCCGTTTATCGGGTGGATGGCCCCGTATTTTTTGGTGCTGCTGAACGCTTTGCTACCTTCCTGCGCGATGAACCGGAAGTGAAGTATTTAATTCTCCGATTGCGGTTTGTGCCAAATATGGACACAACTGGGTTAGTAGCCTTAGAGGATATTTACCACGACTTGGAACGGCACAATTGCCGCTTAATTCTCACAGGTTTACAACCCGAAGTCAAACAACTCTTAGAACGCACAGGATTGTTAAAAACAATTGGATTATCAAATTGTTTTGAAACAACGACAGATGCAATTTGCTCTATCTCTCCTCAAATTCAAGGATGTTCTCAACCTATTGCGGCTGATTTGAAAACAAAAGAGTTAATGGAATTAAATGACTGAGAATCTTTTGTCATTAAGCTCTTGAGCTATACTGCAAACGGCTAGGAACTGGACTTTTTAATTAATAGATTTAAGCGTTGTGTGAGCAAGCTTTCAGCGATTATTAAAAAGTAAAACTCCAAGCCGTTTTTAGTATAACTAAGTACAGCACTTCATTAATTCACCCGTTTTGAAAGCATAAACTGAGCGAGTTGCTCATATATTCATCCATACTCACCTAAAGATTGATGTTTATTCTATATCTTATGAGATTATGAAAAAAATATGAGAAAAATTAGCGGCAAAATAAATGGCTCCCCCAAAAAACAAACCTAGCTTACCAGAGGTTCACCGCAGTATTAGAGTCCCTAACAGGACAGGCTTTTGGCGCAAGATGATGGCTTATACAGGCCCAGGGTATCTGGTTTCAGTGGGATACATTGATCCTGGAAATTGGGCAACAGACATCGCTGGGGGGTCAAAGTTTGGGTACACTCTATTAACAGTGATCCTACTGTCGAACCTGATGGCGATATTACTCCAATCACTATGTGTACGTTTGGGTGTTGCGACGGGGCGAGATTTGGCACAGGCTTGTCGAGAGTATTTCAGTCCAAGGGTAAGCTTTTTTTTGTGGGTACTATGTGAGATTGCGATCGCAGCTTGTGATTTAGCAGAACTACTAGGAAGTGCGATCGCACTACAACTTTTATTCGGTATTCCCTTAGTATGGGGTGTTTGCATCACAGGACTGGATGTTCTGGTATTGTTATTCTTGCAACATAAAGGCTTTCGCTATACAGAAGTCCTGGTAATAATGCTGGTAGCAACAGTAGGTATCTGTTTTACAGCAGAAATTCTATTTTCTCGCCCTGATATGGGGGGGATTTTATGGGGATATCTGCCCAAGAGAGAGATTTTACAAAATCCAGAAATGCTCTACATTGCTATCGGCATTTTAGGGGCAACAGTGATGCCTCATAACTTATATTTACACTCCTCAATTGTGCAAACCCGTGATTGGCAACCTAATACTGAAAAAAGATGGGAAGCAATTAAGTTTAGCACAATTGATTCAACTTTTTCTTTATCTTTAGCACTGTTGATCAACTCAGCAATTTTAATTGTATCTGCTGCCACATTTCATTTTTCTGGGAATCAGTATGTGGCAGAAATTCAAGATGCTTATAAATTAATTTCACCATTGTTAGGAGTTAGTGCTGCTAGTGCTATTTTTGGCATCGCCTTACTTGCTTCTGGACAAAGTTCAACGCTAACTGCAACTCTGGCAGGACAAATTGTTATGGAAGGCTTTTTGCAATTTCGCTTTCCATCTTGGTTACGCCGTTTAATAACCCGTCTGCTTGCCATCATTCCAGCATTAATTGCTATCATTATTTTTGGTGAAAATAGTACAAATAGTCTGATAGTTTTCAGTCAAGTTATCCTCAGCTTACAGTTACCATTTGCAGTAATTCCATTGGTGATATTTACGAGTAATCGCCGCTTGATGGGTGAGTTTGTGAATCCCTTGTGGTTAAAATCTTTAGCCTGGTTAGTTGCTATTGTGATTGTTGCCTTAAATATAGGACTCCTATTTAATTTTTGAAATATACGTAGGGTGCGTTATGCCAAAGGCTAACGCACCACCTCGAATTTTAGGTGCGTTACGCTACGCGATAACACACCCTACATATACTTAGATTTTTTCAAAAATCAAATACTATTCCTATATATTGGTAAGCAAAGCTTGTAGTAAGAGCAGACAAATATTATTCTTTGATAGCTTCTGTTGCGAGAGTTTTCATAAATACTAATCAGACTAGAGATAGATTCCAAGTAAATGAGAAAATTACCAAAATATAGTTACAAATATTAATATTTTCCGATTGTAGATGAAATACTCTGTCGCTGTTCCTGGAGATGGAAAAATGGTTTTTATGGAAAGTAAGCGCTTGTTCTTTATTGCTGACTTTCCATCTGTACAACTCGATAAAGACTTTTCTCAAACTTTAGTTCAAAGACCACCATCACCGAATTGTGAAGTTTGTGTAATTGTTCCAGTTCGCAATGAAGCTCAGACATTAGCAGCAACCCTTAGTGCCCTAATACATCAGGTTGATTTAGAAGGACAGGTTTTAGATCCTAAACGCTACGAAATAATTTTGTTGGCAAATAATTGTAGCGATGATTCAGCAGCTATAGCTCAGAGTTTGGCTCAACAACATCCAGATATAGCACTGCATGTAGTTGAAAAAACTCTGCCTGCTGCGGAAGCATATATTGGTCGAGTCCGTCAGATTTTGATGGACGAAGCATACCGCCGTTTGCGTAGCTTAGGACGCACAAGGGGGGTAATTGCTTCAACTGATGGAGACTCCCAGGTAAGCCCAACTTGGATTGCTGCCAACCTATACGAAATTAACTGTGGTGCGGATGCTGTTGGTGGGCGAATTGTCGTTGAGCGCACTGGTCTTGCCGATCTAGACCTTTACGCCAGAGCTTGCCATCTGCGT
Source organism: uncultured Acetobacteraceae bacterium (assembly GCA_964658545.1). GTDB lineage: Bacteria > Cyanobacteriota > Cyanobacteriia > Cyanobacteriales > Nostocaceae > Nostoc. The sequence goes on from CAZZZY010000008.1 coordinate 10,462, forward strand.
GAAGTAGGCTACCGCTATTTAATTACCGAATTAGAAACTTATCTTGATCCCGACCCGTATGACAGCTTTCCCCGCCATTATCAGCACTATGGAGCAAGTTTGGCAGTCACAGCAGAAATGTATGCCCTAGCAGGAGGCTTACCACCAGTGCGGACTCCTGAAGATGTGGCTTTTTACCGTGCCTTGGTACGGGTAAATGCCCGGTTTCGCCACAGTCCCCTAGTGCGGGTAGTAACTTCGGCAAGACAATTCGGACGGACAAATGTTGGTTTAGCAAATCAGTTGAGTGAATGGATAGAAATGGGACGACAGCAGCAACCATTTGTAGTCGAGCCAGCAGCAGCTATTGAAACTCGTTTTGTTGCACGCCGTCAATTACGAGTCATGTGGTGGTACGTTCTTAATGGCTATCAATCAGATTATCCTCGCGTTGCGTCCTTGGCAGAGATGCTGGGGATTTCAGCCCAATGGCTTGTGCAGCAATTGACCCAACCTTATACCTTTGGTCAGTTGTTTGAAGAAGTCGAAGAACGCCAGCAGTCAGAAGGAACTTGGGCTTCGCGCTGGAAACTCGTGGAAATTCAACAAGCAATTGGAGATTTGCGCTTGCGTCTTGAGAGTTTGCGGCTCAGTTGGGGTAAACTTCAAGGGAATAATTTGACCCCGAATGATTTAGAACCACATAAAGAGCAGTACTCTGGGGGCAGCTTACGCAACACTGAGGGTAGCGCATCACTAATAGGGAAGCGTTACGAGCCGTGATGCTTATATTCCCCGAATTCTATTCGGGGGATATTAAGCCTGAATTCTTCTTCATTTCTTAAACTCGCTCGAATAAATCAAGTCGATATTCTTCCTCTCGTTGACCTTTTAAATGCCGCAGTTGATTTGGGGTCAACTCAAAAAACGAGTTATGAACTTCATCCCCACTCAACGGATAATCACGGGCATAAAGTGTCCAATGAACTAAAAGTAGATGTCCTCCACGTTCTAGGTGTTCTAAAATGCACTGTTGGGATTTTTTCAGGTCTTTCCAGCTCCAGTAATAGCCAACTTCCGAGACTAGGGTCAAATCAAATATCTGATCGGGATATTGCTCTGGGACACGCATAATCTGGAACTTGACATTGGAGAGATGCTGACAGCGCTCTTTTGCTCTATTCTGTGCCAGTTTTGACACATCAACCGAGAGGAGTGAGTCACAACGCTTTTGTAGCTTTTCAGTTAAAACGCCAATGGAACCGCCAATTTCAAAGGCAGACCGATAGCGCTCTTTGGGTAAAGCTGCGATCGTCGCAGCATATTTGTTAGCTTCGTATTCCCTTGTCTCGAACTTCCACGGGTCGGGATCTTCGCTGTAGAGTTGATCGAAGTAGCTGGGTGGTAAGGAGTCGGATTGTAACGGGTTCATTGAATTTCCTCTAGATAAACTTCCCAAGGACGAGTAAAGTTCTCTAACATTTCGGGACTCAGGCGAAAGCCTTCTGGGTCATCATCAATTAAATCTGTAATTTGGGAACGATAAGCAGCGATCGCTTGCTGTTTCAACTCCACTACCGTGTTAATATTCAACCGCCAGGTTGTTACCTCAAGAGATTCTGGTGGACTTCCTCGTTGGTTTGAGTCCCAATCCCAAATCGGATACTCAATCAATCGGGGGGATAAGCGCAAATCATCCAGCACTGCGTGAATTAACTTCCACGTTGCTCGGTGGTCTGCGTGAGGGTCATATCGCCACGGTAAAAAGATAATTTGTGGGGCGACTTCTGTGATGTAAGTGCGACAACTAGCCACTGCACTTTGATACTGTGTTGAAATTGACCCATCCTGCATTCTCAAAAAGGTGACAGCATTAACTTCTACACCTAGTAATTTCAATGCTGATAGGGTTTCTGCTTCCCGCAAAGCACGGAGTTGATCTGCGGGATATTTTTGGGAACGAGGGTGTGAAAGAGTACCATCACTGATGACTACAACTTGCACATCACAATTCAAAGACCGTAACAGAGCGATCGCACCTCCACAACCTAACGTCTCATCATCAGGATGGGGTGCAACGATTAATGCCGGACTATAAGCGATCTCGTCAACGGTACGCCAGGGCAAAACACTAGGATTGCTTAGTGGTAATCCAATCAAGCCGAATTTATTCATCATTCCAAAGCAAATAAGCTTCTTTGCTTTCATGCAAGACATATTGTCCGACATTTGCCAAGGCCGCATCAAAAGCAGGCTGACGCAGATATAGAGTCATATCTCGGATAATGCGTTCCATCGGATTTGGTGGTAGTAAGCCGCGAGTTCCAACAGAACGTTGACATAAATGCATGACATCAATGCAAATTTGTTCAATTGCTGTCCTCACCATGTTTGCATAGGCGACGAGTTGATCTGCTTGTGGGTGGGGAACTGTGGGATAACCACCAAACGCTGGTGCATAGGCTGCTACCTGCTCTGCGGCCCCCCGCAGCCAGAGATTACCACTTTCAATGGCGATCGCCATTCTGCCAAGGCGTTCCTGTTGATATGGATCATTTGTATATTCCAACTTCTGGAGATACTGGCGAGTCAGGTTAAACAGTGCTTCTGCCCCACCTAGTTGCACGGCGGCAAACCGAATCACTCCCACAGATAACCAGGGCTGTCGATAGTAATCTCCTGGCTGCCCGATTAAATAGCTCTGATCCAACTCTACACCGCTAAAATCGACTTTGTAACTAGCAGTAGCTCGCATCCCAGCAGGTTGCCACCAAGCGGGATCGCTAACTGTTGTCACTTCGTCCATCGGCACAATGCACATTTGCCAACCGCCTTCTGGCAATACTCCATTTACAAAAGGACGTTCTACATAACCTGCACCGGTGCAAAACGTTTTAGAACCTTCCAGCCGATAACGTCCATTTTCAAAAGGAATTACCTTGACACCATCAGAAGCTTCAGCATTCCAAACGCCAAATATTTTCTGGCGATCGCGGGCATCACAGGCGTAGCTTGTGATTTGTTCTATAGAACCAAAGGTCTGAATCAGTTGCAGGGCATTGATATGCCCTTCATAAATTCGCCCAACTGCCAGATTGCCATGCCCCATCTGCTTTAAGAGGATTAAAAGTTCGTAGGTAACATTAGCATCAATTCCTGCACCCCATCCCCCTAATTCTTTCGTCAATGGTGCAGCCAATAACCCAGACTTAGCAATCAGTTCAAACTCCTGCTTGGGAAAAGCACTATTGCAATCTATAGTACTGGCATTATTTGCACAATAATCGGCGATTTCCTTGGCACGTTTTAGATCAAGAGCAATCTTAGAATCGGGCAATTTGGGGATGATGATATTCTGTGATAATTGGATGTTAATAGCCGACTCCTTTCTGTAACATTTCTTTATATCGTGTTGATAGTAATAAAATTAAGTCGGTTAATCACTCTATCTTTGATAGGATTCTATACTCAGCAAAAAGAGAGAAAATGAAAATACCTCTCATCTGCACTTTATCCAATTACGCAGCATAAACAGTAATCCTCGATATTACTTACACCTGCAAAATTGTGATCGGTGTTTGGTTAAACTGGTAGGCTAAAGTCTATGAAATAGCTTTCATAAACAAGTTAGAGATTCTGGAAAAGGAATAAACGATGCGACTTTCACAAATGTTATTCGTTACACTGCGGGATGATCCGGCTGATGCTGAGATTCCCAGTCATAAATTATTACTCCGTGCAGGCTACATTCGTCGCATCGGTAGCGGTATTTATGCTTATTTGCCTTTAATGTGGCGAGTACTGCAAAAAGTTTCCCAGATTGTGCGGGAAGAAATGAATGCTACAGGCGCACAAGAATGTCTCTTACCACAATTACAACCGGCTGATTTATGGAAGGAATCGGGACGCTGGGACACTTACACCAAAGCTGAGGGGATTATGTTTTCCCTAATTGACCGCCGTGAGCAACAATTAGGATTAGGCCCAACTCATGAGGAAGTAATCACAGCGATCGCTCGTGATATGATTCGTTCCTATCGCCAGCTACCCCTACATCTCTACCAAATTCAAACCAAATTCCGCGACGAAATTCGTCCCCGCTTTGGTTTGATGCGCGGACGGGAATTTATTATGAAGGATGGCTACTCCTTCCATGCTGATGAAGCTAGCCTCAAAGAAACTTACCAGGATATGTATAAAGCATACAGCAATATCTTGCGGCGTTCTGGTTTAGCTTTTCGGGCAGTAGAGGCTGATTCTGGTGCAATTGGTGGTTCTGGTTCCACAGAATTTATGATTTTGGCAGAAGCTGGTGAAGATGAAGTCCTCTACACTGAGGATGGTAAATACGCCGCTAACGGAGAAAAGGCTGTTTCTTTACCAATTAACGCCGAAACCTCACGGTTTACAACCTACGAGAAACACGATACACCTGGAACAGAAACCATTGAAAAGGTCTGTCAACTCCTCAACTGTTCTCCCACTCAATTAGTGAAAAATGTCCTTTATCAGACAGTTTATGATAATGGTATAACGGTGTTAGTTCTGGTGAACATCCGAGGCGATCAGGAAGTTAATGAAGTCAAGTTGCAAAATGAATTGACTAAATTAGCTTCTGAGTATGGCGCTAAAACTATTATTAGTTTGAATGTACCAAATGTAGAAGCCCAGCAAGCATGGACATCTAAATCTCTGCCTTTAGGCTACATTGCGCCAGATATTGCAGATGAGTATATTACCGCCAATAAACAGATTCATCCCAAGTTTTTGCGCTTGGTGGATCAAACAGCCGTTGATTTAAAAAACTTTGTTACAGGCGCAAATGAAACTGGTTATCACGTAGTTGGTGCTAATTGGGGTGAGCAATTTAAACTACCAAAACGAGTAGTAGATGTGCGGAAGGCAAGACCAGGCGATCGCGCCATCCATAATCCAGAACAAACTCTTGCAAGCGCCCGTGGAATTGAAGCAGGTCACATCTTCCAACTAGGCACTAAATATTCCCAAGCGATGGCAGCAACTTATACCAATGAACAGGGTGAAGAAAAGCCGCTATTTATGGGTTGTTTTGGTGTGGGTGTGTCTCGGTTAGCACAAGCAGCTGTAGAGCAATCTTACGATAAAGATGGGATTATTTGGCCAGTTGCGATCGCACCCTATCACGCGATTGTGACAATTCCTAACATTAAGGATGCTCAACAAATCGAAATCGCCCAAAAACTTTACACAGAACTTAACCAGGCGGGAATTGAAACCTTACTAGATGACCGCGATGAACGGGCGGGAGTGAAATTTAAAGATGCTGACTTGATTGGCATCCCTTACAGGATTGTCACCGGGCGGGCGATCGCTAATGGTAAAGTCGAAGTTGTAGAAAGAGCCACCCGTAAATCTCAAGAAATTGCCATTGATGAAGTTACAGCGACACTCAAACAGTGGATTAGCGAAGCGATAGAGGGTAAAGATTAAACGCATAGGCGCTTCGCCTTCCCGCAGGGTAGGGGCGCAAAGGTTTACGCAGAGGTTCGCAGAGGGTTTTTCACTAAGCACTCAGGATTTTTGTGAGAAATACTCCGCGTTCCTCTGCGTTGTAAATTTAATCTTCAATCATCTCCAGAAAGAATGAGATTTACATAATTTGGTAGGTGACGGATTAGAAATAAAAATTCTAAAATTGAATTAGGGACTTGCAGAATTAAAAGGCATAAAGTAAGTCTCCTCCAGATTGTGGGAAACTCTCCACTTGTAAGTATCGTCCTTAACCAGGCTGCTCCTCACATAACTACCATATCAGCCCTCAGTCAGGAAGGTTTTGAACATGAAAGACCAACAAAGATCTAATCGTATTTCTTCAGGCGCAATTGCAGCCGTCTCAGCAGTGGTTGTAGCGGTGGGTGGCGGTGTAGCTTGGTTTACTTCCCACTCCAGCAATACTCCAACACCGTCAAACCCCTCTGAGCGCATCGCTCAACCACCACAACCATCAACTACGCAGCCACCAGCTAATGAAAAAACGCCCAATGTTTATTGGCTCACACCAAAGGACAAAAATGTTGCTTTGGTTCCCCAGCCTGTTAAAGTAGCTTCTGTACGACCCAACCAGGCTTTAGAAGCAGCGTTTCAAAGTTTGTTAGCAGGTCCAGCAACAGAAGGAACAGGTTCGACAACTATCCCCAAAGGAACTAAGCTGTTGGGGCTGAGATCAGGAAATGGCGAAGTTCACGTTAATTTATCCGAAGATTTTACCAGTGGTGGTGGTAGCACCTCAATGATGGGTCGTGTGGGACAAGTTGTTTATACTGCGACAACTTTAAATCCCAAAGCCAAGGTTTACATTGACGTGAACGGCAAACCGTTGGATGTTTTAGGTGGTGAAGGTTTAGAGTTACAACAGCCACTAACTCGGGAAAACTTTCAAAAGAATTATCCCCTTTAAAAAAGTTAGGAGTTAGGAGTTATAAATTAAAACTCATAACTCATAACTCTGATTAAACTTATCGCTTGCTATTTAACACACGAAAATTATGGGCTTGCTGTTCTAACCTTGCAGCAAGGCGATCGCAAACCCGATTACACAAATCAAAAATCATTTGATCTTCCACCCGGTAATAGGCGCAAGTTCCTTCACTGCGGCGGCTAAGGATACCTGCTTGCCACATTACCTTCAGGTGTTTTGACACATTTGCCTGAGAAGTCTGTGTTGCCTCTACCAACTCTTGCACGCATTTTTCTTCATCCCGTAACAAGTGGAGCAACCGCAAGCGCATCGGCTCACTTAACAGGCTGAAGTATTCAGCTACTTGTTGCACCACTTCGGGTGGTAAAGGCAACGTTTGTTTCATCAGGATTAACCCGCAAGGACTGAAGTTTTAACAATTACTCACTTCATATATAGATTAATACTTAATCGGGGTTAATTCGCATCAAAGGTTGACCATATTCTACAGCGTCACCATTTTGGAGAAGAATTTCCATCACCTGTCCAGAGACTTCGGCTTCGATTTCATTCATCAGCTTCATGGCCTCAATGATACAGACTGTTTGACCCTTGCGGACGCGATCGCCAACTTCCACAAATGCTGCTTCCCCTGGCGCAGGAGCGCGATAAAAGGTTCCCACCATTGGGGAAGGCACTTCTACTAATCTCTGGTCAATGGTTGAGGGAGGATTTACTGACAACTGCAATTGTGTGCTAGTTCCAGTATTCTCAAACACGCGAGATGTGGACACCTCCGTTACCTGACTCGCGTTCACCTGGTTTCCCCCAGATGAACCCGATGTCAAGCCCGAACCTACCACACCACCGAAGGTCGCTTGACCTACCGACAACATCTGATTGCTGACGCTCACAGCCTTACGGACTGTTAGCTCAAAATCATCGCTTTTGAGCGTGACTTCTGCAATATCTGTTTGTGCGATAGTTGCCAGTAGTTGGCGGATTTCATTAAAGTCCAATGGCACAGTTTTTATTACCTCGACCTATCCGTAAATTAGCATCTTAAGTGTGGCAGGGATTTAATCCCTATGTAGGGATTTCAATCGGGAACAAGCATCTCCGTAGAGATGAAAGTTATTCCCTGCTGATATACTTATCTTCTTGAGTATCAACTTTGATGCGTTCTCCTTGGGAAATAAACAAAGGAACCATCACAATTGCACCAGTTTCCAGAGTTGCTGGTTTTGAGCCACCTGTGGCAGTGTCACCTTTTAAACCTGGATCTGTTTGGATAATTTCCAGAATCACAGACTTAGGCAATTCTACTCCTAGCACCTGGTCGCCCCATTTAATAACTTCAGCTTCCATACCTTCCTTCAGGTATTTGACGCGATCGCCAATTTGTGCGCGGGTCAATCTACCTTCTTCGTAGGTTTCCATATCCATAAAGACGAACTCATCGCCCTCTTTATAGGTATGCTGCATCGTGCTTTTTTCTAAAGTAGCTTGGGGCACAGTTTCCCCCGCTCGGAACGTTTTTTCCATCACGCTCCCACTCTGGACATTTTTTAACTTAGTTCGGACAAAGGCAGAACCTTTACCTGGCTTGACGTGTAGGAATTCAAGCACTCGCCATACAGACCCATCTAATACAATCGAAACACCGGGTCGAAAGTCGTTACTGGAGATCATGAAACTTTCAAATTTTGGAAGACAATCGGCATTTATTGTACCCTTCTAGAGTCGTCATTGGGCATTTGTCATTAGTTAGTTGTCATTTGTTCCCCTGCCCTAGACCTCTGATCCACTCAGCCCTTAACGTGGGAAGATTATTTATGGGTTACGTCCAGTCAACAAATTAATGCTGCATTTGAGTTATCCCATGCTTAACTTATTAAAATCCTGGCTGAAGAACAGCCTAATGGCAATACTGCTGGTAACAATATTTTTAGGCATAACTACAGCTGGGTGGACTCCCTCCAGTAGCGCCGCATTGCCATCTGGCAACGCAATTACCGATGGCAAGGCTTTGTTGCGGTATGCACTCCCGATAGATAACAAACCTGTACGGCAACTACAAGCCAGTTTAGAGGACATCTCAGCCCAACTGCGGGCGAATCGGCGGTGGGGTGCTATTTCCAAAGACATCAGCCAAGCATCCCGTATTCTCGATAAACCCTCCCAAATCTTAACAAGCGTTCCCACAGAACGCCAACCCCAAGCCGAAGCTTGGATTAGCGAGTTGAAATCTGGGGTGAGTAAACTGCAAGAATTGGCGAACAGCAAAGATAAAGAAAAAATTCTGCAAGATAGAGGCAAACTTCTGAATCTCGTGACTCAGCTAGAAGAGTCAATGGTGAAAGAATTCCCCTTTGAAGTACCTGCCCAGTACAGTAACCTGCCACAACTTAAAGGTCGTGCCACTATAGAAATCAAAACCAACAAAGGCGATTTAACCGTTGTAGTAGATGGTTATAGCGCCCCTGTGACTGCTGGTAATTTTGTCGATTTGGTACAGAAGGGTTTTTATAATGACTTAGAATTTACCCGTTCTGAAGAATCTTACTTTCTGCAAACTGGAGATCCTGCGGGGAAAGACGTGGGTTACATTGATCCCAAGACGGGGAAATATCGCGCTATTCCCTTAGAAGTCTTAGTTCAAGGTGATAAAGCACCTACTTATGGTATTACTCTAGAAGAAGCTGGTCGTTACGTTGATATGCCAGTTCTACCTTTCTCTGCTTTTGGTGCAGTCGTGATGGCTCGTCCCGAAAGTGAAGTAAATGGTGGTTCTTCGCAATTCTTCTTCTTTTTGTTTGACCCAGAACTCACCCCCGCCGGACGCAATCTATTGGATGGTCGTTATGCCGTTTTTGGCTATCTCACCAAGGGCAAAGAAGTTTTGGATAAACTGAAAGCAGGTGACAAAATTGAATCGGCAAAAGTCGTCCAGGGAATAGAAAATCTGGTTGAGCCGCAAGCTGCATAAGAAAGAGGCAGGGAGAAAATAATTCATAACTCTTGTATAGACGCGATTCAATCGCGTCTCTCCTAACTCCCCTGATTTAGATTGCCGGCAGCGAACACTCGATCGCAGTTGATCGCTAATTCTGGAAAAGTCCGCGATCCAATTTGCTGGTCGCCAGTAAACACCGTCTCTTCGTAAAATCCTTCTTCCAGCCACAGCACAGAAATCTTTTCTTTTAGTGGGTCTACAATCCAATATTCTGGCACTTCAACCGCCGCATATTCAGACCGCTTATAACGATAGTCCCGGTTTATAGAATCTGGACTGACTACCTCTACAATTAGTAATGGTGGTGACTCAAAGACTGCTGATGCATTGATCAATTCTCTTGCTTGCTCCTGCGTCACCACAGACAAGTCAGTTAACCTAGACTTATTTTTCCCCGTCCTCGTCCCAGTTTCCCGAAAAGTTAACCAAGGTAAACTCAAGCGCTGAATTTCCGCTATGAATGCGGTATCTAAAAAAGCGACAATCAAGAAATGTTGAATTGTAGGGGGATTCATTAATTCCAGCCTGCCATCTACTAGCTCGTAGTGAAAACCACTGCCATCATCATAAGTTAAGTACTCTTCAAATGTGAGCTTTGTTACTGGTGTAGAGACCATTCCAACATCCCCCTAGACGATACCTTTATCGTAACTTGGGGGAGTTGGGGATGAGGCAGATGGGGAGAATTAACCAATAACAAATGACTAATGACTAAAGAAGTTAAAGATATTGGTGAACAAGGTCTTTTAGAAAGATTACAGCGTTTCTGTCCAGCAGAAATTATCGGGGATGATGCGGCAGTACTTGTGACTGCATCAGGACAATCTTTGGTGGTGACTACAGATGTGCTAGTTGACGGCGTACATTTTAGCAATCTCACTACTTCCCCAGAAGATGCTGGTTGGCGGGCTGCTGCTGCCAATTTATCAGATTTAGCCGCAATGGGTGCTTCCCCATTGGGAATTACCGTCGGGTTAGGACTCCCTGGTGAAGTTATGGTGAGTTGGGTTGAGCGACTGTACCAAGGAATGACAGAATGCCTGCAAAAATACAATACCTCAATTGTCGGGGGTGATGTGGTGCGATCGCCTGTGACGACTTTGGCAATTACCGCTTTTGGTCAAGTTAACCCTAGTCAAATTATCCGCCGTTCTGCTGCTGTTGTCGGAGATGCGATCGTTGTTACAGGTGTTCATGGAGCCTCCCACGCTGGCTTAGAACTGCTCTTACATCCCCAATTAGGACTGAACCTCAAAGATGCAGAACGCACGGATCTAATCAGCGCCCACCAGCGCCCACAGCCACGATTAGATGTCTTACCAATCCTCTGGAAAATTTTAGCATCCCCATGCCCCATGCCCATTGCTGGTATGGATAGCAGCGATGGTTTGGCAGATGCGATTATCCAAATCTGCCGCGCCAGTGGCGTTGGCGCTGTCTTAGAACGCAGACAAATTTCCATGCCAGCAGCTTTTGGCCATTGGCTGACACAAGAGCAAGCGCTAGAATATGCTCTATACGGTGGCGAAGACTTTGAATTAGTGCTGTGCTTGCCACAAGAGTCAGCAATAGCCTTAGTACAACATCTTGGTCAAGGTGCTGCGATCGTAGGCAACATTACACCCGGATTAACAGTACTATTGCACGACGAACAAAAAAAATCCCCCGACCAAGTTCTGAGTCTTAGCCAGGGATTTCAACATTTTGGTCAATAGTCCTTTGGCCAAAACTAATTTCTAATGACCAATGACCAATCACAAATTATTGCCACTTCTGGGCTACTAACTCTGCCAAATCCAAAACTCGTTGGCTGTAACCCCACTCGTTGTCATACCACGCCATAACTTTTACTAAGTCATTACCCATAACCAAAGTCAAGCTGGAATCGACAATCGAAGAAGCATCACTACCTTGATAATCGGAAGATACCAGTTCTAATTCGCTATAGTCCAAAATACCTTTGAGTGAACCTTCGGCAGCATCTTTGAGAGCTTGGTTAACTTCTTCAGTAATAGTACGCTTCTCAACCTGAACTACGAAATCTACCATTGAGACGTTCGGGGTAGGTACGCGCAAGGCAACGCCATTAAGCTTGCCTTTGAGGTCTGGGATAACCAGCGCCACTGCTTTTGCTGCACCAGTGGAGGTGGGTACAATGTTTATCGCTGCTGCCCTTGCCCGTCGCAAATCCCGGTGAGAAGCGTCTAGCAAGCGCTGGTCGCCTGTATAGCTATGGGTGGTGGTCATCGTACCTTTGATGATGCCGAACTTATCATTCAACACCTTGGCGATTGGTGCCAAGCAGTTGGTAGTACAGCTAGCGTTACTGATAATGTTGTGTATGTTGTGGTCATAATCATGATGATTCACACCAACCACAAAAGTGCCATCCTCGTTTTTACCAGGAGCGGTAATCAGAACTTTCTTGGCTCCAGCATTCACATGCTTGAGCGCTCCTTCTTTGCTAGTAAACACCCCCGTTGCTTCGATAACTAGGTCAATTCCCCAATCTCTCCAGGGCAACTTTTCTGGGTTGCGATCAGATACGCACTTAATGGTCTTACCGTTAACGATGATAGAGTTATCATCGGCACTAATCTCAGCACCTTTGATTTTGCCTAGCATCGAGTCATACTTTAGCAGGTGAGCATTGGTTCGAGGGTCTGATGTGTCATTAATAGCGACAAGATCGATTTTACTATTCTCTCTACCCACCCAGCAGCGCGCAAAGTTACGTCCAATTCGCCCGAAACCGTTGATTGCAACTCTAATCACAGTGTCTTGCCCTCTGTATTTATGCTTATATGTTGATATCGTTGACCCCAATCATATCGCAAAGGGGGGAAGCACTCATAACCATAAAGTGTTAGATCAATAAAAAAACACATAATTTATTCAGATTTGTTCGAGTAGAGATTGTTGTTAGTGATATATGATCTGACCGATTCCGGGACTAAATAACGAATTGACTGGCGTTCGCCGCACGATTTGCGAATTAGACTTGACGAAATTCCTACTAAAGGTATATTCAAGAATTGCCAGTGAATGGTGTATGACTGCTCCCTCAGTTGTTGCTCCACTTGCTTGCAGATTAATTTGCTTTGAGTTATAGTCTCACCACCTAGCAGTCGGGGTGCGATTAACCAATCACACATTTGTGCTAGTTCGTGTCCACGGTACCAACGGGGTAAGGTTTGGAAAGTATCCAAGCCCACAATCCAGTACCAGTGAGTATTTGAGTAAGAAGCAGATAAGTCAATCAGGGTGTTAATGGCATAGGAAGTCCCAGAGCGATTTGCCTCCACTAGTGAGACAGTAAACGCTGGGTTATCCTTTATGGCTAATTGCAGCATTTTCACACGATGCTCAAACAAAGCTGCTTCTTTGTGAGGAGGATTTAGGGATGGCACCCAAATTATCTTTTCAAGGGACACTTCTTGCATTGCTGTCTCGGCTACGAGCAGGTGTCCCCAATGAATTGGATCAAATGTGCCCCCAAAAATTGCTAGTTGCTGCATCCAGTTATGCCTGGGTTTTATGCAATTGAAAAATAGTTTCATTACCAATGTACTATTGTAGTCAATTGACGGCTAAACTTGATGCAATTTCAAATTAGTTTCACTAAACAATGTATTATGTAGCCAATTCCAGTAAGGTAGACAAAAATATGTATTTGACATTACAAGAATTTCTTTCCCGATGTAGCCAAAATTTTCAGAATAATCTTAAGAACAGTTCAGAAATAGTAAAAACCTCCAACCAAGGTAAAATCATTCTGAACACGCGAAACCAGAGCGGAAACATCATTTTGGCATTAAATATAGACATGAGACAGGAGTAGTTACGGTAAAAATCAAATTCCTGTTATGATACGCGTGTCATTTGTGATTATGGTGTGGTGTGGTGTAAGAGGAGCAATAAATGACTAATTCTGTAGATTTTAGTGGTAGACCATTTCATTTTATTGGCATCGGCGGCATAGGTATGTCTGCTCTGGCATACGTTCTCGCCAAGCGTCAATTTCCAGTATCAGGTTCGGATCTTCGTCCCAACCACATTACGCACAAATTGGAATCTATCGGTGCTCATATTTTTGGTAGACAAGAGGCAAGCAATCTCGAATTCTTTCGCCCTCAAGTATTAGCGAATGCAGTAGTATTAAATTCACAAGAACAATTACCTGCTGATACTAAGTCGGAACTACCTCAAGTCATTTGTTCAACAGCAATTAACACGAATAATTTAGAATATAAAGCAGCGCTAGAATTAGGTTGTCCAGTTTTACATCGTTCAGATGTACTAGCCGCATTGATTGCCGATTACTACAGTATTGCAGTAGCAGGAACACACGGCAAAACTACAACCAGTAGCATGATTGGCTATATGCTTCTGGAAGCAGGTCTAGATCCAACGATTTTAGTAGGTGGCGAAGTCAATGCTTGGGAAGGTAATGCTCGATTGGGGCAAAGCCAATATTTGGTAGCCGAAGCAGATGAATCTGATGGTTCTTTGGTAAAACACGCTCCAGAAATTGGCATCATCACCAATATTGAACTCGATCATCCTGACCATTACGATACATTAGAAGAAGTCATTGACATCTTCCAGACATTTGCTAAGGGTTGTAAAACTTTAATAGGTAGCATTGACTGTGCTACAGTGCGCGATCGCTTGCAACCCACAATCAGTTACAGCTTACACTCAGATACCAACGCCGACTACACCGTTACTAATATTGATTATCGGGCTGATGGCACCACGGCTCTAGTTTGGGAAAGAGGCAAAGCTTTGGGTGTATTGAAGTTGCGGCTGCTCAGTCGGCACAATCTCAGCAATGCCTTAGCAGCAGTGGCCGTCGGTCGCGCCTTGGGCCTAGAATTTGGAGCAATCGCCAAAGGTATTGCCACTTTTGCAGGAGCAAGACGACGCTTTGAGTTCCGGGGTGAAGTTGATGGTATTACCTTCATTGATGACTATGCTCATCATCCCAGCGAGATTCGCGCTACTCTCGCCGCAGCCCGTTTACAGGCAAGACCAGGGCAAAGAGTTGTTGCCATCTTCCAACCCCATCGCTACAGCCGGACACTGACCTTTTTAGAAGAATTTGCCGAGTCCTTTACCCATGCTGATTTGGTTGTGCTGACTGATATTTACAGTGCGGGCGAACCCAATTTAGGGCAAATTACTGGTGAACAGCTAGCGGCGGAAATTGTTAAACAGCATTCGCACGTAGTTTATCAACCAACTTTATCTTCAGTACGTGAGTACTTGTTAAAAACATTACGCCCAGGAGACTTGGCGCTGTTTTTAGGGGCTGGGAACTTGAATCAGGTGATTCCTGAAGTAATTACTGCACTTTGCGAACCTGCTAAAGCCACATCTTAAGTGAAAACTTTGCAAAGACTTTATTTCTGAGCAAAGCGCCCCTCTAGCAACGGTTCCATCTGTGAATTCTATTACCGTATCTTTGCGGTAAATTAATGTAAAAATTTTACCCATACAAAGTAAAGATGACCATTTCCCAGGCACCTGGAAACGTCTGCACAGTTTCTGCTTTGAATACAAAGAAACATCAAACAACTAATTCGGTGGATAGTGAAGTAATTTACTTACCCAATACAGATTGTACGATCAAGCCCCAGGCTTGCTTGTCAGCGTTTACTTCCTATAGAGTTGGGGGAGCGGCTGATTTGTATGTTGCCCCCCGAAACTTAGAAGCACTGCAAGCCAGTCTGAAATACGCAAAAGAACGCGATTTAAAGGTGACAATACTGGGAGCAGGGTCTAACCTGCTGGTGAGCGATCGCGGGATATCAGGCTTAGTCATTGCAACTCGTCATCTCCGCTTCAGCAACTTTGACCCCCAAACCGGTCAATTAACCGTTGCTGCTGGAGAATCAATTCCTAGTTTGGCATTGGCAGCAGCAGAATTAGGGTGGCAAGGATTAGAGTGGGCTGTTGGCATCCCCGGTACCGCCGGAGGTGCTGTGGTGATGAATGCAGGGGCACATAATAGCTGTATCGCAGATATGTTAGTTAGTGCCGAGGTACTTTCACCCGACGGGACACTGGAGACTCTTACCCCAGAACAGTTAGGTTACAGCTACCGAACTTCATTATTGCAAGGTGGCGAGTCTCCTTCGGAGAGGCTTCGCCAACGCATAGTCACCCAAGCCACCTTACAACTTGCACCAGGTGCAGATCCAGCAAAAGTTGTGGCACTCACCAAAGAACACAAAAAACATCGGTTAAACACCCAACCATACAACTTCCCCAGTTGTGGGAGTGTGTTCCGCAATCCCAAACCTTACAGTGCTGGCTGGTTAATTGAACAAACTGGTCTCAAAGGCTACCAAATTGGTGGAGCGCAAGTAGCATTACTCCATGCTAATTTCATCGTCAACCGGGGTGGGGCAAAAGCTAGTGATATCTTCTGTCTCATTCGCCACATCCAACATCAGGTACAAGAACGTTGGTCTATTAATTTAGAGCCAGAAGTCAAAATGCTCGGAGAGTTTCAAGGTGCTTGTGGATAGGGAATGGGGGATGGGGAATGGGGAAT
>CAZZZY010000009.1:0-25251 GCA_964658545.1 uncultured Acetobacteraceae bacterium
AGCCTGCCGTTAGGCAAGGGTCGAGAGGCTTTGAAACCCCCCAACGCTAGTAGGGAAGGGGGGCTAGGGGGATTAGGTTTCTGAGGTTTTAACTCGCACGTTAAACTTATTTGCTGCCTTTAACTAGGTTCGCCACTACTGTCACCAACTTATCTGGTTCGATCGGCTTGGATAGATGAACTTGGAATCCAGCTTCCAGAGCCAGCCTGCGTTCTTCATCGGAAGCAAATGCCGTCAGTGCGACAGCTGGGATCTTCTGTCCATCAAGGGCTTTGTGCGATCGCACTTGACGAATTAGCGAATAACCATCCTCATCTGGCATTCCGATATCACTGACTAAAATATTTGGTCTTAATCGTACCAGTGCCTCTAGAGCTTCACTTACTGAGCTAACCGATGTCACCTCCGCTCCCGATTGTTCAAGAATGAAGGCAATTAATTCACGTGTATCGGCATTATCATCTACAAGGAGTACTTGCAAGCCATCGAGCGCTAAGAGGTGATCGATTTCTACTTGACTTTCTTTGATTAGCTGTTCTGGTTGCGGTTCTATTAGAGGTAACAGCACTGTAAATGTTGCTCCCCTTCCTTCCCCTTCACTAACTGCGTAAACTGTGCCTGAGTGCATTTCTACTAAGTGGTTTACAATTGCTAATCCCAGCCCTAAACCGCTGTCTGCTCTAGTAGTTGTGCTATCAGCTTGACGGAAACGCTCAAATATATAAGGTAGAAAGTCAGCATTAATTCCTTTACCTGTGTCAGAGACAGAAATCTTAGCATTTGAGTTTACCTGCTCTAGACACACTTCAACTCGCCCTCGCCTAGGTGTGAACTTGACGGCGTTAGAAAGCAAATTCCAGACTACTTGTTGGAGGCGTTCTGCATCACCCATAACCTTACCTACTGACGAGTCAAGCTTAGACTCAACTTGAATATCTTTAATCTCAGATGTGGGATATATAGCCTCAATCGCTGCATTAATAACAATTACAAGGTCAACTTTATAGATATTTAGGCGGATTTTACCTTGTACAATGCGTGAAACATCCAGGATATCTTCAATCAGTTTCCTTTGAAGTTGTGCATTTCGTTCGATTGTCTCCAGTGCCTTAGAAGTAATTGTCTCGTCTAATTTTCGATTACGGATTATTTGAACCCAACCCAGCATAGAGTTGAGAGGTGTGCGAAGTTCGTGAGAGACGATGGCTAAAAATTCGTCTTTAATTCGGTTAGCTTCCTGGGCTTGCCGATAAAGCTGTGCATTTTCAATAGCGGACGCTGCGCGTTGGGCAAGTTCTTCAGCCATTGCTAGGTCTACAATCGTGTAATGCCGTCCTAATTGTGCAGAGGCAAATACAATTGTCCCTAGCTTGCGTTTACGCACCAGTAGTGGCACGATCATATAAGACTTAACTTGCAGTAAATTGATGTATTCCTCGTTCCATGCCTTTCTCTGCAATGAAGGCTCAAGAATGTTTGTAACCAGTTCCGGCTTGCCAGTCCGTAAAACCTTCGCTAGTCCATAATCAGCATCTACAGCAATGGGATAGCGTTGTCGGAATTCTCGAATAAGTGCTTCTTTCTGTGGTTCAGAAGCAGCGATGACTGGGTTACTAAAGGCTACCGAATTATTTTCAACGACATCTACAATACACCAATCGGCAAGGGTAGGCACTGCTAATTGAGCGACGCTCGTGAGCGTAGTGCGGTAATCTAAGGAAGATACTAGTACACGACTTGCTTGGGCCAAAAAATTAGAGCGCTTCTCTGCTGCTTCGGCTGCAATCCGGGCAGCTTGTTCACTGGCAAATAACAGCTTGCGCTCGGACTCTAAACGCCTCCGCCGGGTGATATCGCGCATTAGCCAGCGCAGAGCTACTAGCTTACCTACCTCGTTACGGACGCTAACTACTGTCAAAGCAACATCAAAACAGACTTGGACTCGTGGTTGTAAACACACTTCCCATTCTCCGCCCCGGTCGAGATGCTGCAACTGAGCTAGATAATCAAAAAAAGCTTGATGATCTGACTGGCCGATAAAACTAACCAAGGGTTTACGAATCAAAAATTGCTTTGAGATATTAAGTAAGATAGTAGCGGCCTGGTTAGCTTCAAGGATAGTGCCATAAATATCAGTTACCAAGTAACCATCAGGCGCAAAATCAAATAATTCTTGGTAGCGCTGACGCTCCTTCTCTAGTACTATTCGTGTTGCTTGTAGTTCCTCGGCAGCGATTTTCATTTCCTCCAAAGCAATTTGAAGTTCTTCAAAAGCTTCTGTTGTTAGCTCTTGTTGCGAGTAGCGATCGCTTGCAGGACTTTGCAATAATCTCGTCAACCGTGAGCGTAATATCTCTATTTGCCGACTAAAATCGTCTAAATTCATATTGCTCACTTTGCTCAGACTTAAAGCGCACCTAAGAGGAAGCATCAGGAAAGTACAACTCTAAATGTACGCTAAAAGCTGAACTCAAAACTATTGCTCAAAAGATAGAGGTTTGTCTAGATTTGGCGCTGACATTAAATATAGCCACAGTAAATCCCTCACATAATTCTGAAACTGTGAGGGTTGGTTGCAAATGTGTGTGAATGAAAAATGGCTACATTAGGTAGAAAGTGTAGAGCAATTAGAGTTAGCCGTTTATTCAGACGCTTTTCGTTCAAAATACCCAACTGAATTCTAGCTCCTGACTCCTGAATTCTGTGTGATTGATAAACTATTTTTGATTTTGCGTTTCACATCTCAGACAAATTTTCCTCGCAGTCTTAATGCCGTGTCTGCGAGGTTTTCATAGTCATCAAATATAAAAATAAATTCTCTCTCGACCTTGTAGGTTGAGAGAGATAAAAGAATATCATGAATTTATTTCTCAATCATTATATGATTTTTAAACTATTTTTCAATCTACACACGAAAGATATTAAACACTTCTTTAGATAGACAAATTCATCAATCAATATACCTCTCAGGGGTTAAAGATTAATCTCCTGATGACTTTAAAATCTGAAAGTTGAAAAATTTCTGCTTGTTCACTCTGTCATTTGTTAGAGCAAAGAATTGTTCTTGTTGACTAGCATATAAATGCTGTCCTTAGTTCTTATTCTTGGAAGAAAGCGATCATGGCTAACTGGCAGTGCGGGATCTGCCCGGTTCTGGGACTCCAGAAGAGCTACTTCATGCAGCAAAAATTGACGCTTCTTCTATTGTCGAGGCTGTGCGATCGCTCGTTAGACAACCTGCTTGGGTATCAACGAACTAACACCCGTGATCTCCTTTTCAATTAATTCAGGATACTAATAATGGAAAGTACAGAAACAACACAAACAAGTTCAACACCTTTTCCAAATATTCCACCACTTATTGAAAGTAATGATAGTGAGTATCGTGATAGCGGCGTACCTAGCACAGTTGCGATCGCAGGACATCCCCTACATCCCCTGAGTGTGATCTTTCCCATAGCCTTTTTAGCTGCCGCCTTGGGAAGTGATATCGGCTACTGGTTAACTGGTGATTTCTTTTGGGCAAGGGCTTCGCTATGGTTAATTGGACTCGGATTAGCTGGCGGCTTACTCGCTGCTGCCATCGGCCTCAGCGATTTTGTGAAAATTGAACGAGTCCGCAAACGCACCGCAGGTTGGGCACATTTGATACTTAACATTTCTATCCTAGTTTTATCACTCATCAACTTTGTTCTGCGTTTGGGCGATCCTGAATCCCTAATAATACCTTGGGGACTGTTACTCTCTCTCATTGTTGGTACAATCACTAGCATTTCTGGCTGGTTCGGTGCCGAACTCTCCTATCGCCACAAAATCGGCGTGGTGGGCGCTGGTAGTAAAAGATATCCATAACCAAGTTAACGCCGTGTGCAACTTTCTCTGAGACCTAACCCCCAACCCCAACCCTTGTAGCGTTGGGGAGCAAGAATCAAAGCCTATCGACCTTTCGGGGAGAGGAATGGAAGCGGGGTTTCAAGAATAAGTTGCACATCGCGTAAGTTAGGACTTAGGCACAATAGATCCCCCAACCCCCTTAAAAAGGGGGCTTTTAATTTTGTGGAATAGGAATTAGAAAACCCCCTACGGTTATTAAAGGAAAATTATCATCGATGTCAATATTTCAAATTTTCCTAACGAATATGAACTTATTCACTTGTTGATAAAATACTTTGCTTAACTGTCAAAATTAAGTATATAAAGTAAACTTATATTGTTAGTATCTCCATGTATCCTTCTCGTCGTTTTAGACTGTTGTCAAAGTATCTCAATGCTGTTGTCCTGCTTCTCACTTTAGTTTTGGGGTTGTGGCTAGCTCCAGCCATTGCCCAGACAACAGCCCAAGCCTCGATTGTTTTAGATGGACAGCAGCTTTTTCAAATCAGCAATTCCGGTCGGTACAGCGCTCAAGAGCGAGCAAAATTGATTAATTCGCAGCTGAAAAATGCCGTTCAATTTGAGCAACCGATTCCGGTGAAAATTGAGCAACGCAACCAATTACCAACCATTTTGTTAAATAACCGCTATCTGTTGACGGTTACAGAACAAGATGCAGCTTTAGGCAGCACACCTAATGAGCAGGCAAGTATTTGGTCAGAGCAAATTCAGCAGGCATTACAGCAAGCCCAGTTTGAGAGAACTACAACTTATCTCCGACGAACAACTCTTGTCGCAGTAGGAATTTTGCTGCTGACTGCTATTTTTAGTTGGTTGCTGGGATGGATTAAGCATCACTTCTTACGAGGAGCGTTGCAACGTTTGACTCCCCCCATTGAGGGGGCATCAGACTCTGGAGGCGTCAAAGCATTACAATTTTTATTCAAATCGGTATTGGCGATCGCCCGCATCGGTCTTTGGGTAGGAGTCGTTCTTTATATTACGAATTTATTTCCTTTCACTCGTCAGGAGAGCTACCAGATTACAAATATTCTGGTAACAAGCTTGACATCGCCTATCTTCAAAGTTGGCAAAAATCCTTACTCGATTACCGAGTTAGTAATTTTGATTGGTCTGTTGTTTGGCTTAGTTATTTTCGCTGGAACTGCAACCAATCTGTTGCGTTCTCGCCTGTTGAATTTTGCCGGCATTAATCGCAGCGCTCAACAAGTGATCGCAATGATTACAAAATATAGTTTGATATTTATTGGCACACTGGTAATATTGCAGGTCTGGGGAGTTGATATTAGTTCTTTGGCGATTCTCGCAAGTGGCTTAGGTGTTGGAATTGGCTTCGGGTTACAGGATATTGCGAAGAATTTTGGCAGTGGTCTAGTACTAGTCTTTGAGCGTCCGATTGAACTTGGAGACTTTGTAGAAGTTGGCGAATATAAAGGGATAGTTGAGCGCATGGGCCCACGAAGTACTGAGATTCGTACCCTAGACCACGTTTCAATCATTGTACCCAACTCTCGCTTTTTAGAAAAAGAAGTGATTAACTGGAGCCACCGCAACCCCATTTCCCGGATTCATCTCCCCGTTGGTGTTGCGTATGGTTCCGATCCGAAAGCGGTTCAAGCTGCCTTGTTAGAAGCAGCGAACAAGCATAGTAGTGTGCTAGAGAATCCATCTCCTTTAGTCCTATTTAACGGTCTTGGTGATAGTTCTCTAAATTTTGAGCTACTGGTATGGACTGCGGAACCTAATAAGCAATTTTTGCTTAAGAGCGATCTATATTACAATATCTACGAAGTGCTTCAGCAACAAAAAATAGAGATTCCTTTTCCGCAAATAGATTTGCATATGCGTTCTGGCACATTAGGACTTTCGCCAGAAATAGAGTCATCTTTAACACAAGTACTCGAACAAATTCCCCACAACGGACTACACATAGATCCAACGAATGTAGACGATAATCAAGCTTAAAGTTCAGAATCTCGCCAATATCGGCAAGATGGGATGAAAAACCTGATCCTGATAGGGTTGAAAAATTGCTAGATGAAATACCCAAAAGACAGGATTACAACAGAAAATCAAGCCTTTTCAGGTTATCTTGTAGAAGCAAAGAAGTAAAACCATTGCTAATTTTTTGACGTTGTATGTCCTTGTACCTACGAATCAAGCAATTCTTGCTCGGTAAAACTTTACCAACCAGTGCTTCTCGTGAGCAGCGATTGAACAACGCCGCGGCCTTGGCAGTTCTGTCGTCTGATGCTCTCTCCTCGGTAGCTTACGCAACTGAAGAAATTCTAAAGGTTTTGGTGCTGGCGGGGAGTGCTTTTCTCGGTGGTTCTATATGGATTGCTTTGGCGATCGCACTGCTGCTATTGATCATAATCCTATCATACCAACAAACTATCCGTGCTTATCCCAACGGTGGTGGAGCTTACATTGTTGCGTATCAGAACTTGGGAGTTTATCCAGGTTTAGTGGCAGCGGCGGCACTGATGATCGACTATGTTTTAACAGTCACTGTCAGTATTGCTTCGGGAGTGGATAACCTCACTTCCATACCACAGTTACAGCCATTTCGACATTTTTCTGTAGAACTGGGCTTGCTGTTTATTGCCTTAATCATGCTGGCAAACCTTCGAGGTGTCAGAGAATCGGGGAGAATTTTTATGCTCCCCACTTATGCCTTTATTGTCAGTGTGTTGTTGATGATTGGTGTGGGTTTCTTGAAACAGTTTACTGGAGAAGTCTATCCCCAGCCGCCAGTAATTCCGGCAACAGAACCACTTGGTGTATTTTTGGTTTTGAGGGCATTTTCTCAGGGGTGTACAGCGCTTACAGGAGTCGAGGCAATCTCGAATGGTGTTCCGGCCTTCAAACCTCCAGAATGGAAAAATGCCCGGATCACTATGCTTTACATGGGCTTAATTTTGGGAACAATGTTTTTGGGCATCACCCACTTCGCCAATATTTATCATATTGTACCGAACTCAAAAGAAACCGTAATTTCGCAGTTGGCTCACAGTATTTTAGGCGATGGTTTATTTTACAACGTTGTTCAAATTGCAACGCTGTTGATTTTGCTTTTAGCAGCCAATACCAGCTATGCGGATTTTCCTAGACTTTCCTCTCTTTTAGCTCGTGATGGATTTGCTCCTCAGCAATTAGCACTATTGGGTGAGCGTTTAGTTTTCTCTAATGGTATTATTCTGTTGAGCTTGTTTAGCGCGACTCTGCTCATTGTCTTCAAAGGCAGTGTTGATCGGTTAATCTCTCTATATGCCGTAGGTGTGTTTACTTCCTTTACCCTCTCGCAAGGGGGAATGGTACGCCACTGGTTCAAAGAACGTTCACAAGGTTGGCATCTGAGAGCTTTGATGAATGGCTTAGGAAGCGTAACTACAGCAGTGGTTCTGGTTGTGATCTTGGTGACAAAGTTCCTAGCAGGAGCTTGGGTAGTTGCAGTCACAATTCCGCTAGTGGTGATCCTATGTTTAGCGATTCATCGCCACTACAAGTACGTGGCGTTTCGCCTCAGTCTTGAGGGAATGCCGCCTAGAAATCATCCGCCCAGAGCTAACCCAACAGTTGCGACTCATCCAGCTGTGGTGATTGTCGGGCAACTTCATCGAGGAACCTTAGAAGCTTTGGACTATGCACGCACAATTGCCGATGAAATTGTTGCAGTTCATGTAGATATTGGTAATACAGACCGCGAAAAACTACAAGAACAATGGCGACAACTTGAGTCTGATATTCCCTTAGAAGTTATTGACTCACCATATCGCTCTTTAATTGAACCAATCGTCAACTTTATTTCTGATTTTGAAGAGTGCCATCAAGCTGTTTTTACAACAGTGATCATTCCCACTTTTGTACCACGTAGTTGGTGGGAAAGTTTTTTACACAATCAAACAGCGTTGTTTTTAAAGACAGCTTTACTAAAGCAAAAAAGTCAAGTTGTTACCAATGTTAGATATTACCTCTAACATTTCGATCACCATAATCAAATATAGCGCTAACGCTCGTCTTTCTTAGGATTAGTGAGCATAAATCATGTGAGAAATAACCGGGGGTTCATCGCCTTGATGAAAGGCAAAAACCCGTTGACGAATCTCTCGATCTGCTACCGTAAACCTTTCATACTGACGTAAATGCTCCATCCAAGATTCAACGATAAACGTCTCTAAGTAGCGATTTGGCACAGATGTATCATGAAAGATGCCCCAGCGAATCGCACCATCTCGTAACCGTATTATTCCCAGGGCATTAATTGCTGCAATAAATTCCTGTGTTTTAGCTGAGTCAACGCAATATTCAAGTGTGACTAAAACTGGGCCTGCTTCTGGTTCCAATTCAATTACTACTAGCGGTTCCGATCGCTGTAATGCTGGAGCTAAATCAAGTTTTCCTGACAGCAAGTGGTAACGCCGCGCCGTCAAGGTTCCGCCCAATAAGCCAATTGCGGCAACGAATAAAGCACTCGGCATTCCCCAATGTTCCGCCGCTACACCCCAAATAATACTGCCAATTGCTGAACCTCCTTGAAATACCATTTGATAAGTTCCTAGTGCCCGTGCCTGCACCCAAGCCGGGACAGCAAGTTGCACTGTAATATTCAAGCTTGATGTCATACTTGTCCAAGCAATCCCAGCCGCTAGCAAAGCCAGCAACACCAAAGGCAGATAATGAATGAACGCCAGAATTAATGTGGCAACCGCAAACACAAGAGTTCCTGCAATCACAACTCCATCGGCTGTGAGGTTTTGTCGCACTCGTGGCATCAAAATCGCACCGATAATTGCCCCCAATCCAAAGCCACCGAGTAGTAAACCATACCCACCTGCTCCCTGCCGCAAATCTTGCTGTGCCACTAAAGGCAACAACGCAAACAAAGCACTCGTGCAACTGGTTAAAACAGCCGCTCGAATTAACACGGCTTGCAGGGCGGGAGAAAAGCGGACATAGCGAATACCAGCCCGCATAGAACCTAATACTCGCTCTGCGGGCAAGGCACTTTCATAAAATGGTTTGCGCTGCCAACGGTAAAGGATGATGATCACCCCGACAAAGGAGAAGGCATTAATCAAAAAGACGACTCCCGCATTGGCCGCTACCAAAATCAAGCCAGCGATCGCAGGCCCGACTGCCCGTGCAATGTTAAACCCAGCACTATTTAAAGCAATGGCAGCCATAAGTTCCGAGCGCGGTACTAGTTCTGGTACAATTGCTTGCCAAGCCGGTCCATTCATTGCCGCTCCCAAATTGAGCAAAAACGTGAGCGCTAGTAGTGACCACGGTGTAATCATACTGGCAAAAATCAATCCACTCAAGATGAGTGCAGCACACAGCATCCAGACTTGCCAAAACAGTAGTAAGCGACGGCGATCAAAAATATCTGCCGTTGCTCCAGCTGGTAGTCCTAACAGCAGTACCGGCAAAGTTGCTGCTGTTTGCATCAGTGCCACTAAAAGGGGAGAGGTGGTGAGAGAAGTCATTAGCCAAGCTCCCGCCGTGTCTTCCATCCAGCCCCCAATATTGGAGACAATCGAGGCAATCCAGCGATCGCGGAACAGAGATTTACGGAGCGGACTCCAAGCAGAGTTTGTCATGACTGCGGTATGCAAATATTTATCGAAGCATTCTCGGAGCAGGGCCACGAGTGACATCTAATCCTGACACACGAGGTAGAGCAATGGTTTTGCCTGTTTGTGCGGCTTGATAAATCAACGCCATCAGTTTTAGGTCTTGTAAACCTTCTTCCCCAGGTGTATGGGGTTGCTTATTCTGAATCACACAATTTGCCATGTGATCAATTTCTAAGGCAAACTGGTTTTTTTCACTCAGTCGCACTTCGCTGATATTTTCTGCCATGCTCAAGGTTTGTGATTTGTGGGAAATCATCATCCGCAAACCGTTGTAAGAAAACGCCGGATCTAGTTGTCCCCAAGCATCAGAGCCAAAGACGCGAAACCGCCGCGCTTCGTGAAAGCCGTAGCTAGTGGAGCAAATCGCTAGCACTCCACTGGGAAACCGCAGCTGAAAGGTAACGCTTTCTTCCACCTCATGGAAGCGGGGATCGCCAGGAGTGGTGAAGGTTTGGGCGCTAATTGCGATCGGTTCTTCTCCCGTCAAATAGCGAGTTGCATTTAGGCAGTAGATTCCCACATCTGGTAAACAGCCACCTCCAGCGAGAGAGCGTTTCAATCGCCACTGGTTTAAATCCCCGCCCTGGTTTTGGCCATTATCTGCCTGAATCACCTTTACAGTTCCGAATTCTTTGCTACGGATCATCTGAATCATGGCGCGATGATGTGGCTCATACTGGCAGCGATAAGCAATCATCAGCTTGCGATTAGCTTGTTTGCAGGCATCGATCATCTGTTGACAATCTTCGACCGTGGTGGCCATTGGCTTTTCACACAAAATATGCTTCCCAGCTTGGGCACCACGCACCGTATATTCCCGGTGCATACTGTTGGGCAATACAATATAAATCACATCAACGTCGGAATTGTTGCGGAGATTGTCGTAGTTCTGATAGTTGTAGACATTCTGCGCTTTAATGCCATACTGCTGGGCAACAAGATTTGCTTTGGCAGCATCACCACTCACTAATGCAGTTGGCTTTGCTAGTTTAGATTCTGCAAATGCAGGCATGATTTCTTCTAATGCCAGTCTGCCCAGTCCAACGATGGCAAATCCCAAGCGTCGTTCTGGAGGCAATGCAGTTGGAGGGCCACCCGTATCGACCTCAGTCTTTTCCGATATGGGCACAAACTGAATTTGAGGCGGCAAGGAACCTCCGCGTGGAGTAGCTTGCCCTGTTGGTTGTTGGGCAGCAACATCTTCGCCCATACTACCAAGTGCGGCGGCTGAAATTGCTCCTAATCCAGCAGTCGTTAGAATCTGACGACGAGAAAATTCTCCTTTAAACAATTCAGACATTGTGGTTTCTTAATGATGAAATTTTGGACTTATGGGGTGCTGGTTGGAGTTGCAGCAGGATTAACAATGGAACGAGCTTGTTGCAGGTGTTCTTTGAGGGTTGGTAGGGCTTGAGCCGCAAATGCTTTTACGTCTGGATCTTGTCCCTGTTGAGCTTCCTTCTCAAATGCGGAGATATTCTTTTGGTGATCTTGAAGCATCTGATTCAGATATTGGCGATCAAAGTTAGTACCAGAAAGCTTAGATAAGTAGTTTTTCACTTGCTGATTTTTGCTGCCGATAGTAGTTGGCAGCGTCACACCTTTTTGAGCCGCCAACTGTTTGAGTTGATTGTTGACCTGGGTATGATCTTGAACCATATGTTGTCCAAACTGTTTGACTGCATTGCTAGCTCCACGTTGTGATGCCAGTTGTCCTAATTGGACTTCTGCTAAACCACCTTGAGCAGCTTTAGTGATAAATTTTCTGTCAGAAGAACTGAGGCTATTTTGCCCTGAGCCAGTTGGTGATGGACTCTCTGTCGCTTGCACAGATACCGCAGGTGGAACTTCCGATGTATTTTGATCGTGTTGAGTAGCTGGTGTGCAACCAGTCGCCATAGATAAGGCGATCGCTACTATACCAGTAGAAAATATTTTGAAGTTGGACATCATCAATGCTCTCCTTGAATAAAGCTGTATCTTGGAACGCAGAATTCTAGCGATCGCACCCAGCTGTCTGAATCGCTAATGCTAAAACACCCTACAAATAAAACCGATTAATCTGATACCAATTCTCTATGAAGATGCACAGAATAAAACACTTGAAACTCCATGCCAGACAAAGAAATTATTCTATGCAGCCTCACATAAATTTGGTATGAGCTAGATGCCGTTGGTGCAAATTGTGCAAACAGATTCAACATTTCTTGGTTGAATACGGGGATATCATCCAATACGCTTGGGTTAAGGCTAAAACTCTTTGTTAAATTCAATTTTTTTAACGTAGACGCAAAGCGGCTGACGACAGGGTAGGACGCAAAGAGAAGGAAGAAATGCTTAACTGAACTGTATTGGGTTAAAGTATGTCTTTGCACCAAATTGGCAGATATCAATTCTCAAGCTGCGTAGCAAATGACAGCAAATGGCTTACACCTGCAAAATTGCGATCGGTGTTTGCATAAAAAATAGCTCCCACATAGGATTAATATTTACCCCAGATAAGCTGGATTCATGGCTGTAGTGTCATTTTGGTTTGTGGTCTTATATCGTTCATACTCCCCTTTAGTTGCTGCCTCACGGGTACGGGCTAACAGTGCTGTAACTCGTGCCTGATCCATTGGCTCAAATGTGCGGACTGCCTCAAAGGCTTGGTCTAAAATTCTCATGCTATCGATGCCTGTAATTACAACTGACGTTGGCAAATTCATTGCGTAGTGGAGGCACTCAATCGCACTAACTGTGTTGCTTCTGAGAATGTAAGATTCCCCAATCGATTTCATTCCCAGCACACCAATGTTATTTTTCACTAACACAGGTAGAACCTGGTGTTCAAAACTTCTAAAATGGGCATCCATCACATTTAAGGGCATCTGTACAGTGTCAAAGCGGAAACCATTTTGTGTGGCAGTTTCTAGCATTTGAAGGTGAATCAGGGGATTTTTGTGTCCTGTGAAGCCGATATAGCGGATTTTGCCCGCTTTCTGCGCCTCCACAAATGCTTCCATCGAGCCGCCAGGAGCAAAGACGCGATCGGGGTCTTCAAAACGCAGTATTTCATGATGCTGTAGTAAATCAATGTGATCGACCTGCAAATCTTTGAGCGATTCATCAATCTGCATCTTGGCAGCGCCTTTAGTGCGACCATCGATTTTTGTCATTAAAAAGACCTTTTGACGATAACCATCTTTAAGAGCATTTCCCATCCAACGGTGGCTACGTCCGTTGTGATAGTCCCAAGAGTTATCCATAAAGTTAATACCACGATCAATGGCACTACGGATCAACTTGATACTTTCTTGCTCCTCTTTAATTTGTCCAATATGAGACCCACCCAAGCCAATCACAGATACTTGTTCTCCGGTGCGTCCAAGGGGGCGATACAACATTTCGCCGCGTCGAGTTGAAGTGGGTGAACTTTGAGTTAGCAGTTGAGTCTTTTGATCAACAGGTTCTGTTTGGGCGAGGAGCGGCGGCGAAAATCCTGACGAAACAGTAAGTCCTGCTGCCACTAATCCCGAAGCAGAAGCAGTTTTTAACAAGCTGCGTCTACTGATATCCATAATGCTCTCCTACAAGCAACAACAGGAATGAGCCGTATAGTAGCACGACAATCTGGCACAAAGACTCTAACTAAGGTGTGTTATGAAACATCTGCCGTCAGATGCATTTACAATGCAAGTTGATACATTAGACCTCTTGTATATGAGCTAGTTGCGTATAACCTGAGTTAGCGATAAGTCTAACGGCATGGCTTCTCTACGAAACGCTCCGCGTAGCTTGCTTCTCCGTAGGAGTACGCTTACCGCGTTATCCAAGAGCGATCGCTGCCCTAGTAAAAAATTGTATTTCAACTAAGTTATTAGAGAAACAACGGTTTGGAATCATAAAATGGGCGTTTGAATCATATCTTGGGATGAAAGTTTATAATAATGCCAATTACATGGTTATTTTGGACAAATTTTGTCCGAAAAAGTTTTTTAAACTCATTTTTTGGTTATGCTTCAGAAATTAAACACACGCTCATTATTTGATGCAGAGTCTTATGTTAGTTATTGCCTGAAAGCATTAATAAAGCGTTAAGTCCTGCTCTATTTATGCTTCAGAATTTTTCTCAAGTTTTGGTTCAAAGCACAATTGTGCTTGTTGGTTTATGAAAAAAAGAGCGATCGCAGTTTTTGTTACACAAGCGAGAATGTCGGCTTAAACATTGTGCAATTGATAGCAGATACCCTTGTTTAATGAAACCTGCTTGAATGAGCCATCCAGGTTGATAGTTGTTTCAGCACTACCGAGAAACAGGTAGCCATCGGTTTTTAATTGCTGTTTTACCTTTATCAGTAAAGCTTTTTTGGTCGCAATATCATAATAGATTAAAACATTGCGTAAAAAGATCACGTCGATTTCGGGAAGGGATGACCAAGATTCCATAAGGTTGATCTGACGAAACTCTGCCATCTGGCGAATTTCATCCTTGATTTGCCAGTGACTATCTAGCCGATGAAAGTACTTGTCACGGAGATTTTTAGGTAGTCCACGGTTAATTTCAAGTTGGTTATAATGCCCTTTTTCAGCACGTGTTAAAACCTTGGTAGAAAAATCGCTAGCAATTAGCCTTATAGACCAATTAATAAGTAAGGGAAAATGTTCACGAATTAGCATAGCGATGCTGTAGGGTTCTTGTCCATGAGAGCAAGCAGCACACCAAATGTTTAGCGATCGCTCAATTGCTCGTTTTTTGATTAACTCTGGTAGCACATATTGTTTTAGCGCTTCAAAAGGGTGATGATCTCGAAAGAATGAGGTTTCGTTAGTAACTAACGCCTCGATAGTCTGGATGTGAAGATTGCCAAAGGGTTGAGTCCGT
The DNA here is from genome assembly GCA_964658545.1 of uncultured Acetobacteraceae bacterium. GTDB lineage: Bacteria > Cyanobacteriota > Cyanobacteriia > Cyanobacteriales > Nostocaceae > Nostoc. The sequence goes on from CAZZZY010000009.1 coordinate 14,398, forward strand.
AAATATTTCACCAGTTCCGCAATCAAGGCGAATCCTGCTGATTCTGCAATTGGCTGTAAATGTAGCTCCGCTAGGTAAATTTTATCAGCAGACAACACAACTGCTGAATGCTCATAAACTAATTGACGAAGATACTCAAAATCATTGGCACTTACACTCTTAGTCTGTTCCATTACAGACCTGAAATAGGAATTTGATTGTAACGAATTCGGCGCATAATTTCACTTGCCATTTGGTCAAGGGCGACAATTTGATCGGCAAGTCCAGCATTGACAACAAAACTAGGCATCCCCCACACCACACTACTAGCTTTGTCTTGTGCAAGCACTTGTCCACCCGCCTCGCGGATACACTGACAGCCATGTAACCCATCTTGCCCCATCCCTGTAAGGATGACTGCGATCGCTCCCGCACCATAAACCTCTGCTACCGAGCGAAACAGAACATCTACTGAAGGACGACAGGAATTTTCGCTCGGTGCTTGATGAGTAGCAAGTCGAACCACACCTTTGTCGCGTTGCACAACCAAATGAAAATCTCCCGGTGCAATCCAAGCTTGTCCAGGTTCTAATACCACTCCGGGAACCGCTTCATTTACTTGGATTTGACATTTAGAAGATAATCGTTCAGCTAATAGTTTCGTAAACATGGGGGGCATATGTTGCACAATCAAGATGGGAACTGATAAATTGGCTGGAAGCTCTCTAAGGAGTACAGCAAGAGCATTAGGCCCTCCAGTAGAAACCCCAATTGCGACAACATCTACCCGCTTTGGATTGGTGGAAACGGGAAAAACAACTGGACGAGCAACCGTGCTAGGTGTTGTCAATGTAGTAGTTCTTGCACCAAATACTTTGATTTTGGGAATTAAATCTGATTGAATATGTTGATTGCTCGCCTCTACACTTCCTAAATTACTGGGTTTGGTTGCATAATCGGAAGCCCCTAAAGAGAGAGCTTCGAGCGTGGCGATCGCCCCAGTCCGTGTAGAGGTACTGAACATAATCACTGGTAGGTGGGGATAGATTTGTCGAATCGCAGACAGAGTTTGTAAGCCATCCATTTCTGGCATTTCGATATCCAAGATGACAATATCGGGATTGACCTGGGGAATTTTGGCCAGGGCAATGCGACCGTTAGCAGCGACTCCTACCACTTCTAGTTCTGGGTCAGTGGACAAAATTTTACTGATTCGACTCCTAACTACTACCGCATCATCAACAACTAGCACCCGGATTTTGGGCATTGGGAATGGGGAATGGGGAATGGGACAGTGAAAAAATTAGTACGTGAATTGAGTGACGACTTTTTGCAAATCTACTGCCATGCGGGATAATTCTGTAGCTGCTTCTAACGTATTAGTGGTTCCAGTCGTTGTACTTTGAGTATTCAATGCCACAATTGCGATATTTTTGGCAATATCAGATGTTCCTTTGGCAGCCTCAGCAATGTTGCGGCTAATTTCATTTGTAGTTGCTGTTTGCTCTTCAATCGCACTAGCGATCGTGCTTTGAAAGTCGTTGATTTGATTGATAATATCAGTAATCTGAGTAATGGCTTGAACAGCAGCTTTTGTATCTGTCTGAATCGCTTCAATGCGCTGGCTAATATCTTCAGTAGCATTTGCTGTTTGTTTGGCTAATTCTTTCACCTCATTTGCAACGACAGCAAATCCTCTTCCGGCATCTCCGGCTCTTGCGGCCTCAATTGTCGCATTAAGCGCCAGCAAGTTTGTTTGTCCAGCGATCGCAGTAATAACTTTAATTACTTTGCCAATTTCAATGCTGCTTTGACCAAGTTTATTAATTGTATCATTCGTGTGGTCAGCAGTTTTAACTGCTTGAGTCGTGACTTTTGCCCCTTCGATGACGGTCTTAGCAATTTCTTGAATACTGGCATTCATTTGTTCTACCGCAGTCAAAATTGTACTGCTATTCTGGCTTACCTGTTCGGCAGAGCTAGATGCAGAGGTTGCCTGTTCAGCAGTTTGTTCAGCGTTTTGAGTCATTTCTTTGCTGACTGCGGTCAATTCTTCTGATGAAGAGGCAACTGCTGTCGCCACTTCTGCCATCTGTCTGATGGAAGACCTCAAGCTGCTAATCATCTGATTGGCATTATTTGTGAGCTGCTGAAAATCTCCAGCATTGCTTTCTTGTATTTGTTTGGCTAAATTTCCTTGGGCAACCACAAGGGTTACTTCATTAATACTTTTTATCTGCTCTCTTAAATTTGTAGACATCTGGTTCAAGTTATCAAGCAATCCTTGCCAACTCCCCTCTGCTCCTCTGACGACGGCTTGAGAGCCAAGCTTCCCTTCTGTACCAATCTCGCCAGCCAAGCCAGAAACTTCTTTAGCAAAGTTTTGGTTAAAACTTACCAATTCATTAAAAACCAAGCCAATTTCACCTAGTTCATTGTTCTCGACAGGTAAACGGACGCTAAAATCACCATTTTTTACAGCTTTCAATGCTAATAGTAACGCTTGCAGTTGCTCTTTTGTTACACCGTCATCAGTAGTTGAAGCTACACTATCCTCAGAGGAAGATTTAGAGTTGGCTGTTTTTGCAGCCCGATTCGTAGTCATTGCCAAGCGCTCCTCAATTACTCGTAAGGTGATTTATGAAATTAACATTTAGGATTTTTTCTGTATCTAAAACTAGCAAAAATCCCTCTGGGAGGGGGTAAGCTCCTGCTAGCATCCAACGAATTTTCCCTTTTAAGGTTGTCGGTGGGAGTTGAAAGGTGTTCTGTGTAAACTCTAAAACATCGCCAACATTATCGACCAGCAAACTGACTACTTCATCGTCAAAACGGACAATAATATTAAATCCCTGGGCTTCATCTACAAGTTTTATATTTGATTCCCTCTGCGGCTCCCTCATCTCTAATCGGTCTTGCAAATCGATTACAGTAATAATTTGTCCACGTAAATTAATCAAGCCACAGATATCTGGTGGGGCTAAAGGTATACGAGTTATTGCTTGTGGGCGAATCACTTCTTGAACGTTTAGCACGTCAATACCAAAATAAACTCCTTTGAGAAAAAATGTACAAATTTGTTGTTGAGCCATGAGACATATCCCCAAATTAAATATGCTTTATCCCCAACCCTTGTAGAGACATATAGGAATCCGGTTTGATTTCTGAAAAAAATTAAGTATTTGTAGGGTGCGTTATGACTTGAGTCTAACGCACCAAACCCTTGAAAATGGTGCGTTACGCTTCGCTATAACACACCCTACGTGTTGTTCAAAAATCAAATAGTAATCCTATTGCAGTACTAAGTACAGCATTTCATTAATTCGTAGCGAATTCTTGGCGTACCTCTGCGCTTACCAATGGTCCCTCTGCGTTTAAATTTTAACCCTTAGTAATCAATTGCAGCAAATGAGGGTTAGCAATCCGAATTACAGCCTCAATGTCAAGGATTTCTGTAATTTGTCCTTGAAATACAGCGCAAAAAAGCACACCCGGTCTAGTAGAGACACCTGTAATTGTCAGTGGTTCTTCTACAATGTCCAGAATCCGCTCAACCACTAGTGCAACACTGAGTTCTGATGAGAGGGAGACAATCACTATCTGGAGGATCTGTGCAAAAGTTGCTCTAGTCAGATCGTGGAGGTGATTCTCATTATGGGAAAATACTTTGTAAAGGTCAATTAGCGGTAAAACTTGACCGTAAGACTGCACAACATACTGATTACCCACTTTTTCTACCGCCGAACAAAGAATCTCTTCGAGACGAAAGGCAATACTCAGGGGAATACCCATGCGATCGCCATCTGGCCCCTCAAATAATAATATTGTTTGGCGATCGCTTACTTGGTCTTGGTCTTTGATGGCGTTTTCCATCAATAACTGCTGCTTTTGTTTGGCGGTTACACCAGATCGGTTTGCTAGACCAACAACATCAATAATTAATGTCACCGTGCCATCCCCCAAAATAGTAGCTCCGGCGAACAAAGATAGTGCCTTTAACTGTTTTCCTAGAGGTTTAACCATAATGTCTTGGATGTCTTCAATTGTGTCCACAACCAATCCAAATTGATAGTTATCAACTTGCACAATTACAAGACTGAACATTTCCAATTTGGTAATATTATTGGGGGTTTGTAATACTTGATCAAAATAAACCAATGGTACAAGATTGTCCCGCAAGCGATACACTGGGACATCATAAAACATCTCAATCTGATTAACTGCCTGGGCTTTGAAGCGTACTAGCTCTTGTATACTTACTTGGGGAATAGCATAGCGATCGCCACCACTGCTGACAATTAATGCCGGAATAATCGCTAAGGTGAGGGGAATCTTAATTTGGAATGTCGTTCCTTGTCCTTGCTGGCTATGAATTTCAATCGTGCCGTTAATTTTATCAATATTACTCTTGACAATATCCATCCCGACCCCACGCCCGGAAAGGGTTGTCACCTGTTCTGAAGAAGAGAAACCGGGTAAGAAAATTAAGTTTATGACTTCCGACTCACTCATGGACGCGGCTTGTAAGTTGCTGATTAAACCAAGTTGCTGCGCTCGCTTTTTGATTTTTTCTAAATCAATACCACGACCATCATCGCCAATTTCAATATTAACTTTGCCGCTTTCATGAAAAGCTTTGAGAAATAACCGTCCCACAGATGACTTTCCACAAGCAGTCCGTTCGGCTGGTAACTCAATACCATGACCTATACAGTTGCGTACTAAGTGAGTCAAGGGGTCTTTAATAGCTTCAATAATACTTTTATCTAGTTGAGTATCTACTCCCTCCATGTCAACCTTAACTTGTTTACCGGAAGCGATCGCCAAATCACGTGTCACGCGAGGGAACTTTTGCCAAATGCTACTAATTGGTTGCAGCCGAGTTTTCATGATCTCTTCCTGCAACTGGGATGTCAGAAGAGTAAGTTGTTGGCAAGTCGCAGCAAAGCTACTATCCTGAAACTTTGTACCAAATATGATCAGTTGATTACGGGTTAAAACGAGTTCACCCACGAGGTTCATCACCTGATCTAGGAGGTTAACATTGACTCTGATCTGAGAAGATTCTGATGCTGTCAAGGTTGAGACTTCAGGAAATTCATTATTTATAGTATCTGGATAATCCTTTGATGCTTGCGTATTCACAGCAGCTGCTATCATCGGCTGCTCAGTTGACTGCAACTGGCTTAAAGTTGTAATGAGTGCTGAATAATCACGATCCCCCTCCTCCCTCGTTGCTTCAATTTGGGACAGAATCTGCCGAATGCTGTCAAGTATTTGCAGTAACCCATTGATCAGCGCGGGGGTAATTGCTAGCTGGCGATCGCGCAAAGACGAGAGCAAATTCTCCCCAGCATGAGCAAGTGATTCCAATTTGGGAAACGGTAAAAAGCCGCAATTTCCTTTAATTGTGTGGAGTGACCGATAAATGCGAACTAGGGCTTCTGTTTCTTGTGATCCTTGCTCTATAACAATAATATCTTGTTCAATTTGATTGAGATTTTCATAGCTCTCAATCAGGAATGCTTCTATATCATCGTTAATTTCAGTTAGCTCCATTGCCTTATCTGTTAAAATTCTATATCCTTTGTGTTCCTGCTCATTTAATTTTAATTCTCAGTAATATACCTTTCTCAGATCATATTTATATTTTTCATGCTAAAAATATAATGTTATTTTAATGTTAAAGTGATTAATATGCAATGTCCTCGTTGCTATTCAACTCAAACTTTCAAGAATGGTTTTCGTCAAGCCACACAATGTTACAAATGTAAACAATGTGGTCGTCAATTCCTTGAATCTTACCAGCCTTGGTGCTACTCTAAGGATGTCAAGCCAAGCTCAGGGCATGGCAAAAAGGTAGTTGAGAAATCTAACTAAAAGCCCTGAAAAGCATAGCTGCTATTTCGGCTTTTCTGTCAATGCGTAAGTCCTAAATTAATTCTTGAACGAAAACACAAAAGAGGAGAGATGATGACATTGGTTTTGATTATTGATGATGCTGCCTTTTCTCGCAGAATGATCCGCAAGTTTTTGCAAGTTGATGGTTACGAAATTATCGAAGCAACTAATGGGCGTGAGGGGTTGAAATTAGTTCACGAGCGCCAGCCCAATTGTGTGTTAACGGATCTACTCATGCCCGATATGAATGGGTTTGAATTTCTGCAAGCTCTACAAGATCAAGAATTAAAAATTCCTACAATAATTATCTCGGCTGATATCCAAGAAGAGGCACGCAATCAAAGTTATAGTCTTGGGGCAATTAACTTTATTAATAAACCACCAAAAGAAAATGAATTGCGAAAGGCAGTCCAGCAAGTTCTTAATACTAAGGAATAAATTTTGATGAATGTAACAGCAGAACAACTGGATGCACTGCAAGAGTTGATTAATATTGGAGTTGGTCGAGCCGCAAGTCTACTGAATGAGATGGTAGACTCTCATATTGGTCTCAAAATTCCATTTGTGAAAGTATTAACTGCTACTGAGGCGTATCAGGAATTAGCAACACGATTTCATGATGACAACTTGGCATCTGTAAGACTAGGCTTTACAGGTTCTTTTTCTGGTGCTGCTGGCTTGATTTTTCCTACTGACAGTGCATCAGCACTCGTTGCATTGCTTACGGGTGAAGAGGCAGGTTCGGCTGATCTCGATGCGGTGAAAATTGGTACTCTCAGCGAAATTGGTAACATTGTCATCAATGGGGTAATGGGTTCACTCAGTAATGTTCTCAAGCAGTATCTCAACTATACATTACCTGTTTACTTAGAAGATACAATTGAAAACTTATTATTATCTACATATGAAAACGATTCCAAAATCTTGCTGGCACAAGCTCGATTCGTTATTGAACACTTAGAAATTATTGGGGACATTATTTTAATCTTTCACGTCGGTACATTTGATGCGCTCATTAATGCCATTAATGATGAAATTTCAGTCATGTGATAGATGAAATATCCAAAAGTTCCTGTATAAAATGATTGAAATATTATGCTTGAACAATGAATATTATAGAACAAGCTCATGAAAAATTTAGCCTTTTAGATAAAATTCCTTTAGGAGCTTTTGTTCTCCAGTCAGATTACGTTGTTTTATTCTGGAACTGCTGCTTAGAGGAATGGACAAAAATTCCCCGAAGTCAAATTTTAGGAAATTCTATTCAGGAATATTTTCCTCATCTAAATCAGCCTCGTTATACTAGTCGCTTATCTCAAATTTTTCAAGGCGGCCCTCCGGCAATCTTTTCTTCTCAATTGCATAAATATGTTATTCCTATACTACTATCTGAAAATAAATATCGCATTCAGCATACAACTGTAACTGCTGTATCTGCATTAGAGGGAGATAGCTTTTATGCTCTTTTCTCAATTGAGGATTTCACAGATTTAACTTTTCGAGTTCAGGAATATAAAAACTTACGAGATCAAGCCCTCGCAGTCGCATCAGAACGCCAGAAAGCGCAACTTGCCGCTGAGGTAGCAAACCGCATCAAAGATGAATTTCTGGCAATTGTTTCTCATGAACTTCGTTCCCCGCTTAATCCCATTTTGGGTTGGGCAAAGCTCCTGAAAAACCGCTCATTAAACCAAGCTACTACTGTGCGTGCCCTTGAGACCATTGAACGAAATGCTGTACTACAGGCTCAGTTGATTGAAGACTTGTTGGATATCTCCCGCATTCTCCGGGGCAAGCTTGCACTTAATTTAGAAATCGTTGATCTGGCTTTTACTATTGAATCTGCCTTAGAGACAGTGCAATTGGCAGCAGAAGCAAAATCTATTCAAATTAATCTTTATCTAGATATCAAAATTGCACAAGTTAAGGGTGATGGTAATCGTCTTCAACAAGTTGTTTGGAATTTACTCTCTAACGCCATTAAATTCACACCATCCGGTGGAAAAGTCGATGTCTACTTAGAACAGATTGATTCTCAGATACAACTGAGAGTCTCTGATACGGGTAAAGGTATTAATCCTGATTTTCTGCCACACGTCTTCGAGTATTTCCGCCAGGCAGATAGTAGTACAAGCCGAAGTTCTGGCGGATTAGGACTTGGTTTGGCCATTGTGCGCCAGCTTGTCGAGTTACATGGCGGTACAGTTGTGGCACAAAGCCCAGGCGAGGGGCAAGGCGCGACATTTTCTGTTTGCCTACCTGTGCTTCAACAGAGTCGGGAATTAAAAACCCAAGAGCGTTACATATCTGACGATTCCTATCCATTGTCTATGCTCCATGCTCCACTAGAAGGGGTACGCTTGTTAGTTGTGGATGATGATGTTGATACGCGTGAGTTTCTTGTCTTTCTATTGGAACAGCAAGGAGCGATCGTCGCTAGCGCACCATCAGCTAACGAAGCATTCTCTCTAATCGCACAGTCAAAACCAGATTTGCTATTGAGCGATTTGGGAATGCCAGAAGTTGATGGCTACGCTTTAATCAAAAAATTACGAGCAATGCCTGCTAATCAAGGTGGACAGATTCCCGCGATCGCGCTCACTGCTTACGCCGCAGAAACTACACAAAAACTGGTTTTAACTGCCGGATTTCAACTGCATATTACTAAACCAGCTGACCCCTCAAAACTGGTCGCTGCAATTGCTGCACTTGTTGACACCTAATTTCGATGATTGGGTCACGTCGCTTCTTCTGCAAAGACGCTCTTGCTAGCAAGAGACCCGTTGGCTCGCGTAGAGCAGCCACGTCTATAAACCAGAGTATCGATCGGTGTCAACTTAAGCCTCGGCGAAGGTCATTCGTGGCTACACAGGCAAAGTCCGCCTATCGCGCTTGCGCACCACGTGGACTAACTACAAAATTAAGGCTTTTTAACCCAGGTCGGTGGGTAAAGTTTCGTGTAGACGCGGTTTCTAACCGCCCATTTCGCGTTAAGTTGACTATTTCATTAATTCTGACAACATCTGCTCAAGAATATCTTCCATGATTTCTTCCTCAAAAGAGTGCAGAGTTGGTGGGCCAGCGAGAAATTCCTTGATAGTAATCTTCTGCTCTTTAAAGTTCTTGACAAAATCCCGGATATGAGCAACAACGTTGATTTGTGATTCTATTGTTTCTAGCATCAAAGCCGTAGAGTCAATGCCTTTTTTAGCAGCTTTGCGAGAATCAGAAACCATCGTTCCTTCTGGAGTATTTTTTGCCAAACGTAGTTCCCGTTTCAAATTTTCATATTGAGTCAGGAGAATTTGATTTTGCTGTTCTAGAGTTCGACATTTTCGAGTTAAATCATCCTCGCTATTATAATCAATGATTTCTCCTGCTTGCTGAGTTTGTTCAATTTCTATAAGCCTTGCCAAATCTCCCTCTTGGTAGGCTTTATTGATTGATTTCATAATTTCTGTATGATATTTCTGTGTCTCACTGTCTTTCACCTTATCAGGGTGAAATATTTCAGCTAACCTCAGAAATGTTTCCCGAATTTTTCTCTTATCCTCTGTTCTAGCTACAGAGGGAGATTCTACAGACTGTTGTGCTTGCCAATGTTGATGGCGATTTTCAGCAGCTTCTTCAGAAAAATCTGATTCGGGTTCGGAATTATTAAATGGTTCATCTAGCTCTGTATTGAATTGTTGACGACCTGGTTTGTGACTAATGATTCCTGTCAACTGGAGCTTAAGGTAAACTGCTTCTATATTTTTGATGGTTTGTTTCCCAAACTTTCTAGTAGTCAAAATTTCCTCAAATAGAGCATGAATATCTTGGTCTAACTCAGCCATTTTTTGAAAGTGGGGACTGGCTTGATGAAATATATGTAGGGCGAAAGTTCGCATCTGTTCAACAAAGTTGTTCAATTCCGTTCGCTTTCTCTTAATCTGTTTAAGTAGCGATTTGTGTGATTTTTCTAAAAAATCTAAGCGGATATGTAATTGAGAGAGAGCCAGTGGAGTTGAAGAAGTTGATTGTAATGGAGGTGATTTTTTTCGAGGCATGAAAGGCGTATGTAAGTTTAAGGTATAAAATATAACTATTAAAATAGTTGGAGCAATGCGAAAATAACGCAGAAGAGTAATTATACATGAACTGTGACTACTTTTCTTGTCAAATATTTACAAAGAAAGGCAGCTATTCTGCCCTCTGCATAGCTGCCTTCTCAAGACTTCTATCTCGCTTTAATTTTACGCCAATGGCTAAGATTGTCACAAAACTTTATAGATAAATATTCTACTTACTCGACATAAATTGCAATCCCACTACCGTTATCAAATTCTCCTATACATTCTATTGCATCCGATTTGAAACCACATTGCATAGATACATCCCATTGGTCACTTACTCTATTACCTCTTTGCCAAGCAATTTGACTGACGTAGAAATCTTCGCCATCTCCTAGATTAGCAAGTTGGCCAGGAGTAAGCATAAGGATTAAACAATCGCGTGTAGAGCAGAGTTTGAGGTTAGCACTAGCATCACTGAAAGCTCCCATAACTGTATAATCACAGCCATATTTTTTACCTTCAATTGCAATGGTGCAAGTTGAGGGATAAAAGGTTTGGTGATATTTAAAATTGTTGGCTGGTCTTGCTAATGTAGGACTAGCATTTATACTTAATATACCAACGGAGGTAATTAGGGATGTAACCATTCTTTTTAACATTATTCTGAGCCTGATGAAAATCCTTGTTATGAGTGAACTCAACTTACTAAAAATTCCTAATTTCTAATCAGTAATTAGGTGTAAAATGGAGACTTAAGCATATCTACAACTGGTCAAATCGAATTACTAATTGGTAGTTGTATTGATTGCTTCTATAGGAATAAAATTTGATTTTTGAAAAAGAATATGGGCTAATAATTAGCGGTCAGTAGTTTTACTGTTGCCGATGAGTTACACAATATCTGAGATATTCATCCCAC
>CAZZZY010000010.1:0-24034 GCA_964658545.1 uncultured Acetobacteraceae bacterium
AACTTCCAACTCCTAACTCCTAGTAGACGGCTAGTACACCTGATGTCTTACGGCTCTCACCACTGCCACTTAACTTTAAATAAAGTTACATTAGTCCTTAAGAAAATACAAAAAACTTTAGATGAGGGTGAATTTTATCTCACCCAAAGTCCAAGCAGCAAGGGAGCAAGAACCCATTATGTTTGAACACTTCACTTCCGAAGCCATTAGAGTAATTATGTTAGCTCAGGAGGAAGCACGTCGCCTGGGACACAATTTCGTAGGAACTGAACAAATTCTCCTGGGTTTGATGGGAGAAGGAACTGGGGTTGCTGCTAAAGTGCTGACCGAGTTAGGCGTTACCCTCAAAGACGCACGCCGCGAGGTAGAAAAAATTATTGGTAGGGGTTCTGGCTTTGTACCACCGGAAATTCCTTTCACTCCCAAGGTGAAAAGCCTGTTCGAGCAATCTTTTAAAGAAGCTCATAGTCTGGGACAGAATTACATCAACACTGAACACTTACTCTTAGGATTAACTGAGGCTGGAGAAGGTGTCGCCGCCAAAGTCCTGCAAAATCTAGGGGTTGACCTCAAAAGTGTCCGCAGTGCCATAGTTCGCCGTTTGGGTGAAAATGCGCCGGCTTTCGCTGGTAGTGGTAGTCAAAAACGTACCCAACCGCTAACGATGGAAGAATATGGCAGAAATTTGACCAAATTAGCGCAAGAAGGCAGACTCGACCCCGTAGTTGGTCGCGAGAAGGAAATTGAGCGGGCGATCCAAATTCTCGGTCGCCGTACTAAGAATAACCCAGTGTTGATTGGTGAACCAGGAGTTGGCAAAACTGCGATCGCAGAAGGTCTGGCTCAACGAATTATTAACCAGGATGTTCCCGAAACCTTACAAGGTAAGCAAGTTATCAGCCTCGATATGGGGTCATTGGTAGCTGGAACTCGCTTCCGTGGCGATTTTGAAGAACGCATCAAAAAAGTCGTGGAAGAAGTCCGCACTGTGGGCAATATCATTCTGGTAATTGACGAAATTCACACCTTGGTTGGCGCTGGTGGTACAGAAGGTGGTTTGGATGCAGCCAACATCCTGAAACCTGCCTTGGCAAGGGGTGAACTCCAGTGCATCGGCGCAACTACCCTTGATGAGTATCGGAAGCATATCGAGCGCGATGCTGCCCTAGAGCGTCGTTTCCAACCAATTATGGTTGGGGAACCCTCGGTAGAGGAAACCGTACAAATTCTTTACGGTTTGCGTGGCGCTTACGAACAACACCACAAAGTCACAATTTTGGATGCGGCCCTTGTCGCAGCAGCAGAATTATCAGACCGCTATATTAGCGATCGCTTCTTGCCCGACAAGGCAATAGACTTAATTGATGAAGCGGGTTCTCGCGTTCGTCTGCGGAACTCTCAAAGTTCTCCCAATAAAGAACTCAAGCGTGAACTCGCTGGCGTTACCAAAGAAAAAGAAGCAGCAGTCAGAGTCCAAGATTTTGATAAAGCTGTAACCCTACGCGACCAAGAGTTAAAACTCGCAGAACAACTGCAAGCAACGTTTGCACAAAACGAGCAACCTGTCAACTCGACTGTAGTTGACGAAGAAGACATCGCCCAAATCGTTGCCTCTTGGACTGGCGTACCAGTCAACAAGCTGACTGAATCTGAGTCAGAATTGCTCCTGCACCTAGAAGACACTCTGCATCAACGGCTTATCGGTCAAGAGCAAGCAGTTTCGGCTGTATCTCGTGGTATCCGTCGCGCCCGTGTCGGCTTAAAAAATCCCAATCGTCCCATTGCTAGCTTTATCTTCTCTGGCCCTACCGGAGTCGGTAAAACAGAATTGGCGAAGGCACTAGCTGCCTATTTCTTCGGTGCGGAAGATTCGATGATTCGGCTAGATATGTCCGAATACATGGAAAGCCACACCGTCGCCAAGCTAATTGGTTCGCCTCCTGGTTATGTAGGATACGACGAAGGCGGACAACTTACAGAAGCCGTGCGGCGGAAACCTTATGCAGTGCTGCTATTCGACGAAATCGAAAAAGCGCACCCCGATGTATTCAATATGCTGCTGCAAATCTTGGATGACGGTCATCTTACTGATGCCAAAGGTCGGAAAGTGGACTTCAAGAACACGCTGATCATTTTGACTTCCAACATCGGTTCCAAGGTGATTGAAAAAGGTGGTAGTGGTTTAGGCTTTGATTTTGACACTCAAGCCGACGCTAGTTATAACCGCATCCGCAACTTGGTAAATGAGGAATTGAAAGCTTACTTCCGTCCTGAGTTCCTGAACCGTCTCGATGAAATTATCGTCTTCACCCAGCTTTCTAGGGATGAAGTGAAGCAAATCGCTGAAATTATGCTTCGTGAAGTTTCTAAACGCTTGACGGAAAAGGGAATTATTCTTGAAGTTAGCGATCGCTTCAAAGAACTTGTCATCCAAGAAGGCTATAACCCCAGTTACGGCGCTAGGCCATTACGTCGGGCAATTATGCGCCTTTTAGAAGATTCTCTCGCCGAAGCAATGCTATCTGGTCAAATTACAGATGGAGACACAGCGTTTATCGATGTTGATGATGACTCTCAGGTGAGAGTCCAAAAATCAGAAAAACGAGAATTGCTCTTGGCAAATGTTGGCTAATTTTATACCCGATCGCTTTTTGTTGTAATATTTGAGTAATACTGTAGCCTCTCATCTAAGTAGAGGCAGAAGCAGGGGCATCTCCGACAAACATAAAGTGAAATGGTATTATTCTTTCACCCCTAGTATAAATACTGGGGGCTTTTTTATACAATTTTATTTTTAGTGGGCAATACCCACTTACCCACAAGTGTTTATAATGAGTTTAGGATATAGCAGCATAACAGCAATATGATTGAAAATCAGGACTTCCAAATAGTTAAAGATACTGCCAAAACTGATGACAAAGGGCGATTAACCTTGGGTACTCTTGCCAAAGCAAAGAGCTACCGAGTCCTCATCAATAAGGTAGGACAAATTCTGCTAGATCCAATTGTAAACATTCCAGAAAGAGAACTTTGGATATGGCAAAATTCTGTAGCTCGTAGCTCATTAGAAGTTGGTATAAAACAGGCAAGTTCTGGCGAACTTCACGACTTAGGTTCATTTGCTCAGTATGCGGATCTAGAAATTGATGAATAGAGTGTCTCTAAGACACAAATATGTCACCGGGACACTAGCCCTGGACTTTGATTTCAAAATATAATCCTTGTCACAAGGGTTAATCTACCACACTGAGCAATAGTGAATTTTAAGATAATATTTTCAACCGAGGCTAGTACAGCACTAGCTAAACTACAACAAACTGACTCTAAGAAGTACCAAAAAGTTTTAAAAACGCTGGGTTTAATGGAAACAAACCTAAGACACCCTAGTTTGAAGACTCACAAATATGAATCTTTATCAGGGCCTAATGGAGAAGAAATTTTTGAAGCTTATGTAGAAAACAAAACACCTGCTGCTTTTCGAGTTTTTTGGTATTACGGATCTGAACAAAGAGTTATAACTATCCTAACAATTACACCTCATCCTTAATACATCGTTGCAACTTAGTGTTAGCGGTAGATATGGCATCTTATTTTTATAAATAACTCATGGCAACAATTCTGATGCTACTTTACTATCAACTACATTTTCGGAATCATCAAATTTAGAAAAACCATCTGCTGTATCTTTGATAAAACCAGCTACAGGTACTGCAATTAGCAAACCTAAGACTCCAGCAACATTGGTTCCTACAAGCAAAGCAATTAATACCCATATTGGTCGAAGTCCAGTAAATTTACCTAAGAGACGGGGTGCGATCGCCTGATCAATTAACTGGTCAATGACAACAGCTGTAGCCAAAACCTTCACTGCTAACCAAAAGTCATGTGTGGCTAATATTAAAGTTATTACAATTAGACTAATGACATCACCAAAAGGAATTAAGCTCAAAAGCCCAACTCCCAAACCAAAGAGTAAAGCAAACTGGATTTGAAAACCTAAAAACATTAATGTTTCTGAAACTCCCATCAGCAAAGCCAAAGTTCCCTGCCCAATCAAATAATTTTGAAAATTTTGTTGAATAGACTGGCTTATCTGTTGGGCAAAACTGCCTGGTAACTTCTTAAATATTCCCTCCCAAATTCTTGGGCCATCTAACAATAGATAAAAGGTTAGCACTACTATGATTAAGCCATCAGAAATACTATCAATTGTATCTATAATAATGCTTAAAAGCTTATCTGAAACAAACTCTAATTCATTGGGTAATTGTTCAGTTACTGTTGTTAATAACTGACTTAGATTCACATTTAATTTGTGCCCAAAAAACCAATCATTTAAAATCTGAAGTTTTTCTTCGCTAGAATTAATCCATTGGGGAAGGACTTTAACCATCTCATTAAATTGCTCTACAACAATGGGAACTAAGGTGATACCTAGAGCAACGATAATTACCAATGCTGATATAAAAACTAATGCTACTCCGTAACTGCGTTTAACTCCCCGCTTTTGGAGAATGCTAACGGGATAGTTTAAAACGAATGCAAACAAAGTAGCTAATACAAGAATTGTGACAACAGGCTGAAAATTTTTAACAAGCAAAAATGCTAGCCAGCCATTAAGAAACACTAAAGGAAATAGCAACGTGAAAATTAACCATTTAATTAGTTGATTGAGTGAAAAATTCATAATTAATTTAAAAACTTATTCTAGTTACTAGATTAAACCTGGTATTTAAATATACTCAACAGCAGGTAGATGAGAAAAATATCTCCCCAATCGCAATTATTTCGGTTACTAACTTTCAGAGAAAGCTAAAAATTGCTCCTCATTTATTCTCCCTGCTTGGTACAGAGTATTAGTAATTTCCGAAATAGTTAAAACCGCATGACTACGATAACCATTTTGCTGTAACCTATCTTTCACCCCTTGCTCATGGTCGATGAATACCACAATATCATTAACATTTAATCCTGCTGATTCTAACTTTTCTGCTCCTTCCATAACACTTTTACCACTGATGAGAATATCATCAACCACTACAACTGTTTCACCAGGATGAAAGTTACCCTCAATAACTCTCCGCGTTCCGTGGGCTTTCACCTCTTTACGGGGGAAAATCATCGGACAATGAAGGCGTAAAGCTAAACCAGTTGCAGTAGGTAAAGAACCATAGGGAATACCTGCTAATCTATCAAAATTCAGGTTCTTCAAAATATCCTCGTAAGCTGTAAGAACTTGATTAAAAACTTGGGGATTGGAAATAATTTTGCGTAAGTCGATGTAATAAGGAAATATAGCTCCTGATGCTTGGACAAAGCTGCCAAACATAATACAGTCGATATCATAAAGTTGTAAAATCAAATCCTGGTAGGGATGCTGATTTAGCAAACAAACATCAGAGAACCACACAGGGCATGTGGAATTTTCATAAATAATTTCAGTTTTTATGTGATTAATTTCTGCGCGTAAAGACTGGATTTCCTCAGATAGTTGTATATTTCCCAACATATCTTGAGGAACAGGAATTAGCAAACCATCACCGTTAGCATTGAAACCAGCTTCTAAAATTTGCTTGAGATTTAATCCCTGTGCCCAGATGCTACGTGCCATAATAACTCGTTCCGGTGCGATCGCTCGAATCCGCGCTAAAACTTCAGGATTTGTAGTTCCCACCTCCAAACCCAATTGTTCTGGAGTTCCCCAGGTTTTTGATTCTTTGACCACCTGTAAATAAAGGGGTGATTCGTTTGTAGGATATTGCTGTAGAGCTTCTGCACCTGGATTAGAAGTACAGCATAAAATAAACACAGCTTTATCAGGATAGACCAAAAAAGGTGCTACATGATCTTGTCCTGTATAGGGACTGAGAGTGATTGCATCTAAGTCCCATTCGGTAAACACAGTTCTGGCAAAGATGGTACTAGTATTTAAGTCGCTGTGTTTGGCATCTAATATAACTGGGATGTGGGCTGGAATAGCTGCTAAAGTTTTGTACAGCAATTCTAAACCGGGAATACCTAATGCTTCATAGAAGCCAAGTGTCGGTTTATAAGCACAAACGAAATCAGAAGTTTCCGCAATAATGAATTGTAACCACTTCTCCAAACCAGCGATGAGTTCTTCAGATTCATAACGTACAGGCATCATCTCTGGATTTGGATCGAGTCCTACAAACAATAAGCTTTTATTTTGTAAGATATTCCTATTCAATTTATCAAAAAAGTTCATATTAAAAAAAGATTATTTATCAAAACATTGATTCTGTTAATTCAGTACCACCAGCTTTTTGCCCTAATCGAGAATGAATTACTACAAATAAGATCACCATTGGCACTGAGCTAAAGTGAACAATTCGTAATGCTTGCCAATTGCCAAACAAATCCACAATCCAGGGGAATTGAGCAGGTTTATACATTCCTATTCCTGTAAAGAAGGCTAGCAACAAGATAGGAATAATTACTGTATAAGCAATCCGATGCCAAGCATAAATTAAGCGTTTGGAATTGTGACTTTTTTGTAATGCTTTTAAGTCATTCGCACTGACAAACCGATGTCGCCAGCGTCGGGTAATTAAAACGTAAATTCCATACCACAAGAGATTTAGCGAGAATAGCCACATTGCTGTAAAATGCCAGTGTCTCCCTCCTGCAAGCCAACCTCCTAATGTAAATATCGGAGGAATGTGCAAACCTGCACGTCCACCAAAAACAGGGTTTGCATTGTAAATTTGCAGTCCACTAGTGAGCATGATAAACAGACTAATAATGTTACACCAGTGGAAAATTTTGGCTCCTATGGCTTGAGTGGGTGGCTTTCGAGTTTGGGAAGGGATCAAAGTCATAGATTTTGACTGATAAAATTTGCTGTTTATCTGTCTTATTTAACCATTGCAGCAGTATACACCGAATCATTAGTAAGCTGTTCCACAAATAAACTTGTATATACTGCAATACGCTTGGGTTAAGCATTTTAGATGTTTTTTAGCTGACGATGCCTACGCAGTGATTGTTGTCGTCGGAAGTATACTGATGGACTGTGCTACAATTAACACCTCTTTCCTGTAAGGGTTAATTATCTAAAAGCTGGCGTGTTTTCTCATAGCAGTATAGTGTCTTGCTGTTGTATTCATCTCAATGACTAACTCTGTACCTTGACCTAATTGAGAATTGCACTTAAGTTTACCTTGATGTTTTTCAACTATAATCTCTCGACTTATTGATAGTCCCAGTCCCTGACCTTTGCCTACTGGTTTGGTAGTAAAAAATGGTTCAAATATCTGTCTTTGGATATGGGGAAGTATGCCTTTGCCATTGTCAGAAATGCGAATGATAACTTTGGATTTTTTTTCTAGTGGTTTGTCATTTACCCAAAGCTCATTACTATGGACTAATGATAAATGATTACGAACAATTTCTGTATGAATAAAAATAGTGGGAGTGAATGAATAATCATATTTCATCCTTTCTTCTAAGGCATCAATAGCATTAGTTAAGATATTCATGAATACCTGATTTAAATCACCAGAGTAACACTCGATTAAGGGCAATTCTCCAAAATCTTTAATTACTTCAATCCCTGCTCTATCCGGCTTTTCTTTCAGACAATGCTGCAAAATTCTCAGAACACTATCAAGTCCTTCATGAAGGTCAACCTTTTTCATTTGACCTTCGTCAGAGGTTGAAAAATTCCGCAATGCGAAAACAATTTCTTTGACACGTTCAGAACCGGCTCGCATTGACCACAGCAATTTTAAAAAGTCTGTCTTCACGAAACCAAGGTCGAGGCGTTGCAGATGTAAGGCGATGACTGGGGTTGGTGTGGGATAATAATGTTGGTAAAGTTCAATGATTCTGATTAAGTCTTCAGCATATTGACTCGCAGGATGAAGATTGCCGTAGATGAAGCTAACGGGGTTGTTAATTTCGTTAGCCATATCCGCCACCAGTTGACCGAGGTTAGCCATTTTCTGGTTCTGCAATAACTGCCTTTTGGCATATTTGAGTTCTTCGAGGGTAGTTTTTAGCTGCTGTGATTTTTCTCTAACTTGGTCTTCGGTAGACTGGCGTTGGACAATTTCTCTTTGGAGTTGTTCAAATAGTTGATATTGTTGAGTAGCGATCGCCTTATCCTCACTAATATCCTTGTGCGTTCCCGCCATCCGCACTGGTTTACCGAATTCATCCCACTGAAATACTTTGCCACAGGACAGAATCCATTTCCATTCGCCGGATTTAGTCAACATTCGCAATTCGACTTCAAACACAGGTGTGCATCCTGCCAGATAATCATGCAATAGTTGGCGAATTCTCGGTAAATCCTGTGGATGTACAAGTTGCTCAAAGGATTTATGCTCATGCTCGATTTCGTCTACTTCATACCCCAGAATGCGCTTCCATTGAGGATCATAATAGGTTTTATTGGTGATCAGATTCCAATCCCACAACCCCAAGCTACTAGCTTTCAAAGCTACTTGTAAGGCGGCTTGTGAGCATTGACAAGGATCTAAATTTTCTTGAGATAAGTTTTTTGATTCTGGGAAACTCTGAGAATCTTGTACTGAAAGTTGAGCTTCCGGTTCATGGGTAGTGGGTTCTTCGATATGCATAGCTGCTGGTACGGTGAGATATCCTGTAGCTCTCTCTCTACCTGTCTTAACACCCTGACGATTCAGTTATGGATAAATCGTCTACTTCGTTGATTAGGCTGTAACTTCAGTTAGAGATATATCAGCCCACATCATTAATTTGGATGTAATTTAGAAAAAGGTAAACGGACGAATCTAACCTCTGTTGCGATCGCCGTGGCCATTTTTTAGAAAAAACAGCTACATTGTGTGCATCTACATTCTAAGATATGTCTAAAAAAAGTAGTTAAAATCACATACAATCACCTAAAAACTCGAAAATTTTTGTAAAAAAAATTCTCTGATTAAGTCATGTCAAATATTTCAGGATACAAAAGAATTGTCAAGCCTTGTTTGGAGCTTTTTGTTGAAAGGGCTGTCTGCTATCTATACAACCAACATTCCGCAATTGAGAAGGCGATCGCAGTCCTCCTGCGTGTGAATTGTATCGTTTCCA
This sequence comes from uncultured Acetobacteraceae bacterium, assembly GCA_964658545.1. GTDB lineage: Bacteria > Cyanobacteriota > Cyanobacteriia > Cyanobacteriales > Nostocaceae > Nostoc. The sequence continues at coordinate 9,082 of CAZZZY010000010.1, forward strand.
GTTTCGACAATATCTGAAAACAAGTGGCTAGATTAACTCCTAAAATATTAAATTTAAGCGGTGATGAGCGTGAGCAACTCCAAAAGTTGATCAACAGACACAACACGCCGCAACAGAAATATACGTAGGGTGCGTTACGCCATAGGCTAACGCACCACCTGAAATTTTTGGTGCCGTACTCTCGGCGATAACACACCCTACTGAGAATTTTTTATAAATCAAATCGGATTGCTATATCATAGGCAATTCGTCAGAGGGACTAGGCAAGAAACCTCCGTCTTGCAATTCCCTTACACTATCCTTAATAGCCTGAACAATGAAATCAAGGTCTTCATCTGTATGGGTTGTGGATAGTGCGTGTAATGACGATCGCAGGTAAACTCCTTTATCGAGAAGGTGATGATATAGTAATAGGTTTATCAGCTGCATCTTCTCTAAAGCATCCGAACTAACCAACGACGCTGAATTTCTAAAACGAACAGAGTTAAATATTGAACCAAAATTCGCAAGTCTGATGGGTACTTCATCAGCTTCAAAGAAGGTATTCAGCGTTTTAACGAACTGCGATGTGCGTTGATTCAACTGTTCCTGAAGGGCAGGTCCTTCAGTCTTAAGACGCTTTAGTACAGCTCTTGCAGCAGCCATAGCTAACGGATGCTTACAGAAGGTGCCAGAAAAAAATGTCATTTCTGCCTCTGGCTGAGGATAAGATAGATCCCCATAGTTCCACATACCACCATCGATTTTATCCATGTAGGTAGCTTTACCTGCAATGATACCAATTGGCATACCGCCACCGACAATTTTTCCATAGGTAGCTATATCGGCTTCAACACCAAACCAAGCCTGCGCGCCACCTAGATGAACCCGGAAGCCAGTAATTATTTCATCAAATATTAAAACTATCCCTGATTTTTTTGTCAATTGCCTCAGTTGCTGGAGAAACTCTTGAGGTTGTAAGTCTGGTCGGCTACTCTGTACTGGTTCAACAATAACAGCTGCTAATTCCTGCTCATGCGCTTTGATGATTTCAAGTGACTGAGGATTCACATAGTCCAAAACCAAAACATCAAGAGCAACATTTGGTGGTACTCCTGGATAACCTGGTACTGAACGTGAGCCGTCTGCTTTAATTAGAGTACCGTCAGAATGTCCATGATAAGAGTCTGAAAATCGAACAATCTTATAACGACCTGTTGCTGCTCGTGCCAAGCGTATTGCTGTCATTACAGCTTCTGTGCCTGTATTACTAAAGGTCACTCGCTCCATCCCCGTTAGTTCACTGACTAACTCAGCAACCTCACCAGCAATATCTGATTGTGGCCCGAAGTGTATGCCTTGTTCAAGTCGTTGTTTCAGAGCTTCCTTAATAAAGGGAGGATTGTGACCAAAGAGATTCACCCCAAACCCCATTACTATGTCTATGTATTCATTGCCATCGATATCCCAAACTCTAGAACCCAAAGCGTGCTTACCAATAACGGGATAAACCATCTCTTTTATGAGAGGGTAAAATCCTTCTAAACCTCTTGGATCAGCCAAAACCGGACGATAGGCTTGCATGAGTTGTTTTGATGTTTTTGTCCGCTCGGTATAGCGGGCAATTAAAGTTTCTAAATGTTTCTTTTGACGGTAATTTAGACCTTCTGTTGATATCTTCTTAGAAGATTGTCTCGAATCAATCTGCGCTTGATTTTCTTCTAATTTAGATTTTTGTGTTTTCATATTTCTATTTATTGACTGGCAGGGAAAGAATAGCTATTCACACAATAAAGCGTCCTATTCTGTAAAAATCGACATTCATTAATCAACCATGAATTCAGACAACTTAATTCTGAATATTTAATTTTGTTTTCGACAAACAAAGCAGACCATATCAGTCTCTGAAATTAATCCTAAATCAAGTTGTAAATCATAGACAATAACTTCCGTAAACCCGACATTTCCTAGAGATGACTGGACTTCATCCTTTGAATAACTCATCAGTGTAAAACTAGTGTCTAGGCGTTCCCAGCAACTTTTTTCTCTTAATTCAAATGTCGTTACAAAAACTTGACATTCTTTGCTGTCTGGATGATAAATGTTTTTCATAGCCCAAGCATAGTCATCCTTAACATCGCCTAACACCCGATTGTTCAAAGTGGAACTATATGCATCTTCTAGACGTAAGTCGAATACAAATATACCGTTGCTCTGAAGTGCGTTGTATACATTGTAGAAAGTACCTGTTAATTCTTCCAAACTCAGAATGTGATTGAAACCCAAACCCATTGAAGAAACTGCATGGAAAGTAGGCGGTAATTCAAAGAAGCGTACATCGCTAAGAATCAATTTACAATTAGGTGCATTCTGACGAGCATATTGCAACATTGTCTGAGAGCGATCAATTCCAGTCACCTGATAACCTTGATTTAGCAGCCATTGTGACAGTTGCCCTGTACCACAACAGAGGTCAAGGATATTTGCTTTCTCAGGAATGTAAGGTAATAGTAATTTCTCCAAGGTTGGCAAGGCTATTTTGTTGTAACTTGGCCCCAAAGTCTCGTTATATATTCGGGCAAATGGTTCATCAAATTTGTTATAACTAGTTGCTGAAGACGAAGACATAAAAGATTTATCCTTGCTTTAGAGAGTATTTATAAAGTAAAAATAAAATTCTTGTAGGGTGTGTTAGGCGCATACTTCGATATGATTTGTCACGAGAAATACAATCTGAGCGCCTAACGCACCGTGTTATATAACGCAATACAGTTCAGTTAAGCATTTCTTTCTTCTCTTTGCGTCCTTGGCGTTCTTGGCGGTTCGTTAAAAAAAATGAGAGTTTTAGCCTTAACTGAACCGTATTGTTATATAACGGTGCGTTAGGCTAAAGCCGTAACACACCCTACTTTTTGATTTACTTTATAAATGGTTTCTTACGTATTGCTTTGCAAACCTTGGTGCGCGAAGCGCGATAGGCACCCTCTAAGCTGCTTGTGAGAAATGCGGGCTTAGTGTTAGAGCAAACCAACCGCCAATAAAGCTCTGCCTAGAAACGGAAATTTCACAATTAGCGGAAAAAGATGACCTTTGATTGGATTCCGCTCTAAAAAACCTTGACGAACTAATTCATAACTCCATTCATTCATCGTGTTGATAGCCAAGCCGATTGTGTTTTCGAGGTTTTTTAGATGATGCCACCAATTCGGTGGTATATAGAGCATTTCTCCCTTATTTAGTATGCATTCCACTGGCTTGGCATTGGCGTAGAGTGGAAACTTTTGTAAGTCTGGGTTAAAGCAGTCAACTTGACCTTCGTACAAATATTTTTCTTCGTCTGGTGACAACAATACAACTTGTTTCTGCCCAGAAATCACTGCAACCCACGCATTATCATGACGGTGATCGCAGTGAAGACCTACGGATGTATTTTTCTGACCTATCTGGATATCATAGGTATCGTTGATATATTTTTTAAAAATTTCTAATGGTATTTTCCTATACCAATCGTTGAAATATATTGGATCTTTGCAATCTTCCCAAAGTTCGGGGTGATCGCCAACATGAAATTCCGATAGGTAGAGCAATTGATCACAAGTACCACTAGTTATCACATCTATATAATCAGCAATATTCATTGACATATAGGTTCGACCCCACATCTTAGTTTCAGCCTTATAATCTAATACAAAAGCCTCGAATGAGCCGTACTCTGATTTGAAGAAATCCATATTCCATTTCGTTAAGGCTTTCCAGTTTTTCATCGCATCACTGATGATGACAGGCTTTCCAACAGATGCGTACTCTTGAACAAACTCTTCATATGAGAGGTGACTGCGACGTTCAACAGCATCAACTGGTGTCCATATCAATTTAGATTTGTTATTGTACCTCTGAGATTTGGAATAGCTAGTTGCTAAAGACGAGGACATAAAAGATTTCTCCTTGCTTAATAAGTAATGAAAAATGACGGTATACTCGCGTCAATCAATTTTGGATTTTAGATTTTAAATCCAAAATTTAAAATTGGGTGAAAAATTATCAAAATTTAAGGTTACTTAGGGTAGTGAAAACTTGCCGTTGGTTATCTTTAAATGCTTTACGACCATGTAGAAATCTGGAATTATCCATCATCACTAGATCACCTGCTTCCCACGGTATCTTCTCCGTTAACTTGTCGAAGATTGTCTCAATTTCGTCAGCGACTTCATCAGAAGCTCTTGAACCGTCCTCAAAAATTGCTTCTTCTGTCTTTTTTTGATATACCCAAAAGTGATTAGCAAATGCATTTTGATGACTATATTTGTTTTTTACCACAGATGAGCAAGTATATTCAACAGAAACAGTTTTATCATCGTTAAACTGATAATTCACACCATCCAGACTATCCAACATTCCCTTGATATCATCTATGGTATTAGCATTTGAACCTATAAATCCCTTCAATCTATCAACCGGAATATTATTATAAGAAAATTTTAGTTGCTTGGAAAGAAATAACTGTTTTGACTCTTGACTTAGTTCCTCCCACACTCGAACACCATCCCAGAATAAAGTTTCGCCTTCTTGTTTAGCTGGTACAGTACAGCAAAACCAAATAACATCAGGTCGAAAGGGAAAACAAGAATTTTCGCTATGGGGAATAAGACTATCCATCCCGCCATCTACAAAGTTGACAAACTTGTCAGAGTTAATGCTTATTTTTGTAAAATCTATGATGTGTTTCCCACTAAATTGTTCTGAAAACTCTTTCATCTGCTTGGGAGTTACGCCAAAACCTCGAAAGAGAATAACTCCAGATGACTTGAATATTTCCATAGTCTCTGCTATGGAGAGGTCAAAAATATTTTGCCAATGACTACTATATAGTATCTTTCCTGTGCTAGTTCCTAGTGGCTCGATTTTATTAATCATCTGATTCATCTCTCTGATTGTTTAGGTATTTTATGTTCATTTTGCTAAAGAATAAGAGGAAAAAAACATTCATCTAAGCTAAAAATATTTGTCTAATAAATATACCTTTATTTATTTTCTAACACTTCATTATCTTTTTTTTTCGCTGATTTACGAAAGCATTTAAATGCTCTGCCAAAAGTTTGATATTAGGCTTTGTGATGATTGTATAATGATTGCCAGGAATAGTAATTATCTCTATTGGTTCACGTGAAAGTTCATTCCAACTTAAAATAGGATTATGCAAATCATTAGATACTTCATCGCTAGCTTGCAAGTATACAATTTGGTTTGGATAAACTTGTGGTACATAACTCTGTAGGGCTAGTACGTTATTCTGAAAAATCTTCAGAAGACAACGAAGCTGTTCTAGTTCAAAATCCAAAGGTACGAGGTTAACTATCCTTGCTTGCTCTAAAAAATAGTTTAATTGCTCATCCAACGTCAGTCCCTGAAGTTGCTCAACCGAACCCGATAGGTTTTTGCCAGCAGAGTGTGCCATATCTATGGCAAAATCGACTAATATTTTGACATCATCAATCTCTATGGTTTGTTTGCTGTTAAATGGTGCTGGACTGTCGATCATGGCAAGCATATCAATTTGCTCACCATGTCTTAGTAACTGAGTTGCCATTTCAAAAGCTACAATACCCCCCATAGACCAACCTCCGAGAAAATATGGACCATTCGGCTGAATTTCGCGTAGTACTTCAATATATTTGGCTGCCATATCTTCTATTCGGGTGTAGGGCTGCGATTCTCCATTCAAACCTACTGCTTGCAGTCCGTAGAATGGTTGATCTGAACCCAAATGAAGTGATAATTCGTAGTAGCAGAGAATATTTCCACCTATTGGATGAACAAAAAACAGAGGTGGCTTGGAACCCTGATGTTGAATTGTTACCAAGGGGGAGGAGGTTGGGTAGTTAGCCTGCTCGTGCATAATATTCGCTAACTGTTTGATAGTTGGCCCCTGAAAAAGGGCAGATAGTTGAATATTTTGTCCCAGCTGTTTCTTAATTTTTGCTATTAGGTGTACAGCTAATAGTGAGTGTCCCCCAAGCTCAAAAAAGTCGTCGTTGATGCCTAATCGCTGAATACAAAGAATTTCTTGCCATATCTGAGCAAGGGTTTGTTCAATATGAGTACGAGGAGCCACATAATCATTTCCTAGATTGGGGCGGGGATGAAGTATTCTGGCAAGACTTGTTGAAGCTAATTTCTCTTTTATGTCCCCAGCAAAAGAGGTTTGATCAACATCGCCTAAAAATTCTAGCTTCAACCATTGGTCTAACCTAGTTTGTAAATCTGCTGTGGAGACAACAACTTGAGTTATTTTACCACTTGTTAAAATGCGTTGAAAAGCTTTTATGCCTTCTTCTGGTGTGATAAATAATTTAGATAATGTTGTTCTACTAGCTGTGTTTTCTTCTTCTCCAAGTTGCCAGCGATCGCAATTAACGCTAATCCAGGGGATGGGATTTATTTGATTTTGTTTTTGGGCAAAAATATCCATAAAGATATTCGCTGCTGAATAGGCGACGGTTCTTAACCCTCCCAAAATTGATGATAAAGAAGATATCAACAGATAAAAATCAAGCTCTCTCCCCTGCAAAACTTTTTCTAGTACGAATAGTCCATGAACTTTTGATTTAAATTGATACTGACAATCAGTTTCAGAACTTTCTTGAAGAGATTTTTGTGAATTGTCGCCCGCAATCTCTGCTGCGTAAATAACACCATGTATATCGCCAAAATGCTCCGTGAGAAATGCGATCGCACTTTGCATCTGTTCAAAGTTGGTCACATCTGCGCTCAAAACTAAAACCTCGGCTCCTAATTCCTCTAATGCTTGCACTTTCCTGATCTTGCGGCTCACCTCATCCTGATCATCATGAGTTTCCAGCCAGCCTAACCACTCATCTTTTTCTGGAAGATTTTTCTGTCCAAGCAAGACGAGTTTTACCTGTACTGTCTGAGCTAGATACTCCGCTAGGATCAGGCCAATATTTCCCAGACCCTCAGTAATTAAGTAGACTCCGCCGTTGCGTAATCTTGATGTTTTTCCCTTAGCTTCTGACAATCGCAGTGGCTCAAAAGTTTGCACCCAACGATTCAAACCACGGTAGGCTATAACCAACTCCGAGGATTTAGTTTGTAGCTCGTCCAGCAAATAATCTACAAGTTTCTCCTCTTGCCAACTTCCTTGCTGTAAAAGAGCAACATCAATACTACGACAACTGATGTTTGAGTATTCTTGAGGAATGACTTTAATCGGGCCGAGTACAGTTGCTTTCTCTGGGCATAGTATTTCTTCTGCTGTCACTGATTGTATATTGTTGGAGACAACCGTGATTTGAAACTTATCAGTCCAATTCTGTTTTCCAAGTGCCTGGGTAAGAAACAGCAAGCTGTAGAATCCCAAATATTGAGCGCCATCAAAGCACTCAAGTTCTGATTCTGCACGGTAGTCTGGTGTGACACTCCATAGATGAACAATTATGCTAGGGGTTCTGTTTTGTCCTAGAAGTTCATTGAGTAAGATATGATAATCATTACTTTGTCGAGGATTGAGGGTATATAGGCGATCGCTTAGTTTAGAGAATTCTGATCCGATCTTGATTGCGATCGCATCTTGTCCCTGCTGTTCGAGTCGTTTTACTAGTTGAGAACCCAAGCCGCACTCATCAATAAACACAAGCGTACAAGACTTTTGCTCTGCTATGTCTCCTTTACCCAGCAACCCTGGCGGCACAGATTGCTTCCACAAAGGGAGGTAGAGCCAGTCGGCGATATCCGGCTTTTTACTTAGTGATTGCGTAGCACGGACATCACGTGGCTGCGCTGGTGGCGAAATCCAGTAACGCTGGCGCTCAAATGGATATGTTGGTAGAGGGATGCGATGACGCTGTTCATGCGCGTAAAAACCACACCAGTCTACTTGAACTCCCAAAAGCCAGACGCGACCCAAAGTATTGAGTAGAAATGCTCCATCTGACCGTTGCTCCTGGGGATGGCGGATTGAAGTCAGCACCACAGATTCCAAATTATAATGCTGTTTAGCGAAAGTACTCAATGTCCGTCCTGGGCCAACCTCTAGCAAGATTCGCTCTGGTTCTTTCAGCAATTCAGTCATCCCTTCGCCAAAGCGCACAGTCTGCCGTAGATGCCTTGCCCAATAGTGAGGGTCTGTTGCTTGGGCTGTGGTAATCCAAGTGCCAGTTACGTTAGAGATAAATGGAATTTGGGGTGAATTTCGTTTGACTTTTTGTAGTAACTTGGTGAATGGCTCAATGATGGCATCCATCATCTGAGAATGAAAGGCATGGGATGTATGCAGCTTTCGACAGCCTACGTCTTTCTGGGCTAGTTGCTGCTGCAATTTATCGATGACATCTGTCGAACCAGAAACAACACATAAGGAAGGACTATTAATTCCCGCAAGGGCAAGCTCTTTTCCCAGCAGAGGTTGCACCTCTTGTTCAGAAAGTTGAACGGAGAGCATAGCACCTTTGGGAAGTTGCTGCATCAGTCGTCCTCTTTCAGCTACTAGCGCCAAAGCATCTTTGAGGGAGAAAACCCCGGAAAGAGTTGCTGCTACATATTCGCCAATGCTGTGACCAATCATCGCTTCTGGTAGCACACCCCAAGCCATCCACAATTTAGCCAGGGCGTACTCAATGACAAATAGCGCACTCTGGATAATAGAAGTTTGTTTTAATTGTTTTGTAGCTATTTCAGCTTGTGCTTCGCTGGGATAGAGAATATTTCGTAAATCTAGCCCTAAGTGAGGTCTTAGAATCAGGCAGCAGCGATCGACTTCCTCAGTAAATTTGGGTTCCCACTGGTACAATTCCTGAGCCATATTTACGTACTGTACTCCCTGTCCAGGAAACATAAATACGACAGGTCGATTACAAGGCTGTTGGTAGTGGGTGAAAGCTCGTTGAACTTCCAGAGGATGCAGTGTTTCCACCGCATCTTCAATTGTCTCGCACACCAATATCCGGCGATGGTTGAAAGTTTGACGACCAACTTGGAGAGTATAAGCCACATCAGCCAGGTTCAAATCGGGATGCTGCTTAAGATAATTTGCCAGATTGACTGTGGCAGTTTCTAAAGCAGAACTAGTTTTAGCAGAAAGAACTAACAGATGATATTTCCTCCCCTGCTCCCCCTGCCTCCCCTGCTCCTGCACAGGAGCCTCTTCAACAATCACATGGGCGTTAGTTCCACCAAAACCAAGAGAAGTAATTCCAGCCCGACGAGGAATGATACCCGATTTCCATTCTGTTAGTGCAGTATTAACATAGAAGGGACTGTTAGCAAAGTCGATCTGGGGATTGGGCTGCTCACAATGTAAGCTAGGTGGTATTTGTTGATGTTTGAGAGCCAGAATCGTCTTAATTAAGCCCGCAATCCCAGCCGCCGCATCTAGATGCCCTACATTAGTTTTCACTGAACCGATAGCACAGAAACCGCGCTTGAGTGTACTGCTACGAAAAGCTTTTGTCAGAGCTTTAATTTCTATAGGATCTCCCAGTGGTGTTCCTGTCCCATGTGCCTCTACGTAAGTGATCGTCTCAGCTTCTACCCCAGCAGTAGCAATGGCTTCGGCAATCACCTCTGTTTGACCTTCGACGCTGGGAGCGGTGAATCCAGCTTTCAAAGAACCGTCATTATTGACAGCAGAACCTTTAATTATTGCATGAATGCGATCGCCATCAGCAAGAGCATCCTTTAACCTCTTGAGAACTACAATTCCTACACCGCTACCGAAAATAGTTCCCTTTGCCTTAGCATCAAAGGCGCGGCAATGTCCGTCAGGAGACAAAACCCCATTTTCTTGATAGTGATAGCCAGATTTGGGTTGCATATCCAATATCGAAATGCCACCTGCCAAGGCCATATCACATTCGTAATTGAGCAAACTTTGGCAGGCAACATGGACAGCAACTAAAGAAGTAGAGCAGGAAGTTTGAATTGCATAACTTGGCCCAGTTAAATTTAATTTGAAAGAGACGCGCATGGGAAGATAATCGGGATGATTTCCCAGACTAATTTCCACATCACTTGCTAATTCTCTAATATTGGGGTTTGAATAAAGATTGAATAAATAATTACTTATAGTTGAACCAGCATAAACTCCGATTGAACCAGAGTATCTTTGGGGGTCATAGCCAGCATTTTCAAGGGCAATATATGCAGACTCTAAAAAAATGCGGTGTTGGGGATCCATAATTTCAGCGTCTCTAGGATTATAGCCGAAGAATGACGCATCAAACAAATCTATATCTTCTAATGGAACTGCTGCTTTTACATAGTTGGGGTCACTGAGTGTAACAGAATCTATTCCCGCAGACTCTAATTCTTGAGCAGAAAAAAATGAAGTTGATTCTACTCCGTCTCGTAGATTCTGCCAAAACTGTTCAATATTCTGTGCTTTAGGAAACCGCCCAGATAGACCGATAACAGCTACATCTGCCTCATCTACGTCATTAAGTTTTTCTAATTTGTTCATCATAATTTACATATTTATTATTTGATGATTAGTGCTGTTAGCAATTTTTTATATTTCTTAGTATGCCAGTAGTTGTGATAAAAACTATCCGCTTTCTAAGAGGATATATAGAAAGTCTAATGGAGTACACCAAATATACTTCTCAAACATCCTCTAACTAGGGCTTGTCTGCAAACTCAACCCTTTGGTCTCTTTTAGACCTATGTAATTAGTGGTTTACGACAAACAATGGAGATTTTTCCAGCCCTTCCATCTTGTCCTAAATCACGTTCTTGATCATAGATACTAACATCCGTAAAGCCTATCTTTTCTAGAGCAGACTGAATTTCTGCTGTGGAATAAGCTTTAGTTAGTGAGGTCACTTCTGAACGCTGCCATTCTCCCTTAATCAATTCAAAATTAGTATGGGTTTCTTGATATATTTTATTTTCTCTGTCATATTTAACACGAGCAATCCAGGCATAATCATCTCCAACATCACCTATAATCTTAGGAACACTATCTGGAAGAAAAACTTCTTCCAAAAACAATTCAAATGCGAAGACACCATTTTCTAGAAGTGCTGTATACACCCTTTGGAAAACGCTTTCCAGTTCTTCAATAATCGTGACTTCTCCTAGAGAATTACCTATCGAAACAACAGCATGAAAGGTAGGAGGTAATTTGAAGTAACGTGCATCATCCAAAATAAATTCAACACTACGTGTATTCTGACGAGCATACTGCAACAGCACTTTAGAACCATCAAGACCAGTTACTTGATACCCTTTTTCTTGCAGTAGTTGTGCTAATTCTCCTCTCCCACAACATAGGTCAAAAATGTGCGCTCCTTTGGGTAAGTATTGTAGAACTAATTCTTCTAATTTTACCAGATAGCGTTCGTAGAATTCTGTGCTGAATGAGGAAAAAATACGACCCATAGTAGCATCATAAGCTAAAGATCCAAATTCTGAAGACATAAGCGCTTGAACTCCATTAAATTATTAATTGCTTTTTTAGTTGACTATCGTTGATCTCTTTTTTCTCTTCGTCTTTGACCACGAGAAATACTTTGTTTAGCAGAAAGTATTTCATTCTGTTCGGGACAGAGAATATTCGCAAGAGAGTTTATGGTTGGTGCTTCGTAAATACTCTCTATAGGAATGTCAACGTCTAATTTTTTATTTAACAAAGAAATAGCCTGAAGGGCTGTGAGAGAATCACCACCCAAATCAAAGAAATTGTCGTGAATGTTCACGTTATCAAAACCAAAGAGTTCTTTCCAAGTATCAGCAATAGCTTGCTCAACCTTTTTACGGGAAGCAGTATAAGTATTCCCCAAAGCATCAGGCATTTGCTCAACCAGGGTTTCCAACAACTCATCAGCCGACTTTGCCTTTGAAATAACTGGAAACGACTCAGTAGCTAAGTTGAAGGATGAATCTGTCAAATTATTTGATAATCCACCAGTTTGATTAGTCAGTTCAGATGGGAAAAATCCCCCTGCTTGCATTTCAACTACGCTTTCTTTCACCGCCCAAATCACCTGTTCAATATCTTCATCAGTATGAGCTGTAGATAGATAAAAAGTGCGTCCTTCCCATACATAAATTCCTTTTTCAAGCAAGTGGTAGAAAAGCAAATTGCTCAGTTTCGTCTGGCAATTAAAACGGAAGAGAGAGCCAAAATTAACGACTTGAATTGGTACTTGGTTTTGTTGAAAGTAACTATTCAGAATTTCAACTAATTGTGTTGTCCGTTGATTTAACTCCTCCTGAAGTTTGGAACCACTGTTCTTGATATGATTGAGTACAGCCCAGGCGACAGCCATAACGAGAGGATGCTTGAAAAAAGTACCAGCGAAAAAAGTTGTTTTCGTCTGGGGGTAAGACTGATCTCCATAGTTCCACATACCTCCGTCCAATGCATCCATAAAAACAGCTTTACCAGCCACTACCCCAATAGGTATGCCACCAGCAACAGCTTTACCGTATGTTGTGATATCTGCTTGAATACCCCATAAAGCCTGGATACCACCTGGGTGCATCCGAAAGCCACTAACCACCTCGTCGAAAATTAAAACAGTTCCAGTTTCTTGAGTTAATTGTCTTAACTGAAATAGAAACTCTTTAGGCTGCAAATCTGGCCGACTGCTTTGTATCGGCTCAACTAAAATCGCTGCTAAGTTATGAGCATGATCTTTAAGAATATTGAGAGATTCGGGAGTACCATACTCCAGTACCATCACATCTTCAGCCAAGTACGAGGGAATACCTGAAGTTATGGGGATAGAACGTAGCCTTCCGTCGTTGGCTGTTACTCCTTTGACCAAAACTCCATCAGAACCGCCGTGATAAGAACCAGCAAATAAAGCAATTTTTGAGCGTCCTGTAACAGAACGTGCTATGCGTACAGCTGCCATAACCGCTTCTGTGCCATCGTTACAAAAAGCTGTCCGTTCCGCACCCGTCAACTCGCAAATTAACTCAGCTAATTGACCTGCATGACGCGATTGTGGACCATGTAGTATACCTTGCTGAGTCTGCTCTTGGATGGCTTCAATGACAAAAGATGGTGAATGACCAAATAAAAGCGTACCAAACCCCATTGAAATGTCTACGTATTCATTGCCATCGACATCCCAGAGTCTAGCACCCTCTCCCCTCTCGGCGTGGATAGGATATATCATCTCCTTAATAAAGGGGAAGAAGCCTGATACTGCCCGACTATTGGCATGGTAAGAACGATAAGCTTGTGTGAGTCGTTTAGATTCTTGGGTACGCTTGACAAAACGGGCAATTAAAGCATCTAGATGTTTCTGCTGGCGAGGACTCAACATCAGCGATTCTGTCTCATTGTGTTGAGCAGCAGCTTTGGGTATCGGATCAATTTTTCGGTCTTTGATTTGTTGCTTAGACTCTGCCCCAATAGATGTAGACTGATTTACACCAAACGTAGAGGCATTGGTTGAGGTTTGAGCAATTGATCCATTTTGATATTGGATAGCTGCCAATGAAGGCAAAACTTCCTTGGGTAAACTTCCCTGTGATAATAAGTCTACCAGTTTAGACATTACTTGCAGATGCTGTGAAATAATCTGTTCAATGGCTGTATTTGCTATAGGTTGGTTGACTACTTGCGTATCTGGATCTGGAATTGATAATGGTGGCTTTGAGTTGGTTATGACATCTTTTGATTGAGGCACAGAAATTTGCTTTTTAGACGATGGATTGTGATTATTATCTTTAGAAGACTCAATCCAATATCTTTTTCGCTCAAAAGGATATGTTGGCAAGGGGATACGATAACGTTGTTCATGGGAATAAAATTCTGACCAATCTACATTTATTCCCTCCAGCCAGAGTCTACCCAATGTATTTAGTAAAAATGCCACATCTGATTGTTGCTGCTGTGGATGTCTTAGTGAAGAAAGAACTACCTGTTGGGCTGATTTTTGCTTGTTAGCTAAGGTGCTTAATGTCCGCCCTGGGCCAACCTCCAAAAGAATTCGCTTTGGCTGTTGCAGCAATTCGGCAATTCCCTCGCTAAAGCGTACTGTTTGTCGTAAATGTCTTGCCCAGTATTCCGGGTCTGTTGCTTGTGCTGTAGTTATCCAAGTACCAGTGACGTTAGATATAAAGGGAATTTTTGGAGAATTGAGGCTGGCTTTGCTTAACTGCTCTCTAAATGGCTCTACAATCGAGTCCATCATTTGCGAATGAAAAGCATGGGAAGTATGCAGACGACGACAGTCAACACCTTGTTCGGTCAATTGGTTTTGTAAATCATCAACCGCTTGTTCCAATCCCGAAACCACGCACATATCTGGTGCGTTGATTGCAGCTAGAGAAAGTTTTTCGCCTAGCAAGGGTTGAATTTTTGGCACTGATAGTGGAACAGCCATCATTGTTCCCGATGAAAGTTGCTGCATCAGTCGTCCTCGGTTGGCTACGAGGATTAATGCGTCTTCTAAGGAGAACACACCAGCAATGCAAGCTGCGACATATTCTCCAATGCTGTGACCAATCATTGCAGAAGGACGGATACCCCAAGCCATCCACAACTGAGCCAAGGCGTATTCAACTACAAATACTACGCTTTGGGTAATATGAGTTTGTTGTAGTTGCTGTGTAGCCGCTTCCGTCTGCTGATGGGGATACAATAATGTCCGGAGGTCTAACTTCAGATAGGATTTGAGAAATTCACAACAGTAATCAACCTGTTTGCGGAAAATGGTCTCAGTCTCGTATAGTTCTCTACCCATGTCCACATACTGGGTACCCTGTCCGGGAAACATAAATGCAATCTGTTGCCCAGAGGGTTCAGTGAATTTGGTGAAAACCCCTTCTGAAACAGGCATTTCTAAGACTGTGACTGCATCGTTAAGGTTTTGACAAACTAACATCCGGCGATGGTCAAAAGCTCGACGGCCTACACCAAGGGTATGAGCCACATCAGCTAAGTTGAGATGGGAATGCTGTTTGAGATGATTAGCCAGATTCGCCGTAGCTGTTTCTAGTG